>DAOQRQ010000201.1:0-5903 GCA_035355815.1 Ferruginibacter sp.
TTCAAAAAAAGCATTCAATTGCCCGGGTCTTAAGACCCGGGCAATTGAAAAGCAGCCTGAAAATTCAGGGGCCTATTCATAATAACTTGGTTGCCCTGGCCTTCAGGCCGGGGCAACCAAACAATAATTGACCAGGGCTTTAGCCCGGTACTTTTTAATTAAAAATTTTTTATGATGAAACAAACGATAAGGAAAAGCTGGGCCGAGCCCTACAAAATAAAAATGGTGGAGCTGTTGAAAATAACAACAGCAACCCAGCGGAAAAAAGCCATGCTTGAAGCAGGCTTCAATACTTTTTTATTAAGATCGGAGGATGTTTATATTGACCTGCTCACCGACAGTGGCACCTCTGCCATGAGCGACCGCCAGTGGGCCGGCATGATGATGGGCGATGAAGCCTATGCCGGCAGCCGTAATTTTTATCATCTGGAAGAAGTGGTAAAGGAAGTTTATGGGTACAAATATTTAATACCTACGCACCAGGGTCGTGGTGCCGAGAATATCTTATCTAAAATACTTATTAAAAAAGGAGACATCATTCCCGGCAATATGTATTTCACCACCACAAGGCTGCACCAGGAACTGGCCGGCGGAAAATTTGAAGACATTATCATTGATGAAGCGCATGACCCGGATAATGAACACTCATTCAAAGGGGATGTTGACCTTAACAAACTGGAAACGCTGATAAAAAAATACGGAGCCAAAAGAATTCCCTACATCAGTATTGCCACCAGTGTGAATATGGCCGGTGGACAGCCCATCAGCATAAAAAATTTAAAAGAACTGCGGGCGTTGACTAAAAAGCACAACATCCGCATCATACATGATATGACCCGGGTGGCAGAGAATGCACACTTCATTCAGCAACGGGAGAAAGGGTATGCGAATAAAACAATCAAGGCAATCGTAAAAGAGATATGCTCTTATACCGATGGAGCCACCATGAGCGCCAAGAAAGACGCACTGGTGAACATCGGCGGCTTTCTGGCGGTGAACGAATGGGATGTTTTTGAAGAGGCAAGAAATATGGTAGTGGTTTATGAAGGGCTGCATACCTATGGTGGTTTGGCCGGCCGTGATATGGAGGCGATGGCTATCGGTATCAGGGAAAGCGTGAATGATGATCATATGCATGCCAGGGTAGGGCAGGTGATCTATCTTGGTGAGAAGATGATGGGGTACGGCGTGCCGATTGTAAAACCAATTGGCGGCCACGGCATTTTTGTGGATGCAAAGAAATTCCTGCCGCATGTTCCGCAATACCAGTTCCCGGCGCAAACCCTGGCAGCAGAAGTTTACCTTGATTCGGGCGTACGTACCATGGAAAGAGGTGTGGTATCGGCCGGACGAAAAGCAAACGGAGAAAATTATTTTCCAAAGCTGGAGTTGGTACGTTTCACCATTCCACGCCGGGTGTATACACAGGCGCATATGGATGTGATCGCCGAATCAACAGCCCGGGTATATGAACGCAGAAATAAGATCAGGGGACTAAAGATGATCTATGAACCGAAATACCTCCGTTTCTTCCAGGCAAGATTTGAGCAATTGAAATGATCAGTAAGCCACAGCTGCATCTTCCCGGCTCCAGTTTAGTTTTTTACCAAAGCCTAAGCTGGAGTCGGTGAATTTAGCACGGTTGATCTGCATCGTCCATACTTCACCGGGAATGGCGAGCGCCCCGGGGTATTTACGGTAGTAAAATGAAACTGCTGCTTTTGCAGACGGATGATCAGTTGGTAACAGGATCCCTTCAAACTGTAAACCCCTAACATGTAACCTGCTTAATTTATCAGGGAGTATCGTTCCTGCCACGGCCGGGTTCTTTGAAAGAATTGAAGCGTGCTGTGTATCAGCAGAAGATTTGTAGTACAACAATTGTTCATCACTGTTGAATGCATAGAAACAACTGAAACAATAAGGCTGGCCCTGTTCATCTATACAACACACACTGGCACAGGCCTGTTCTTTTATATAATCGGATATTTTATTTGTCATAGCGGTTTGATTATTCATATTCTTGCTTATCTGATCCCTTCCAGTATTTTGATATAATTGCTCCTTTCATAAGCAGTGGGGTCAGAGATATTCTGCTGGCTCATGATACCCCGGAAAGCATCCACCCTGTCGAAGCCCATCATATACATCCAGTCGTTCACTTCTTTATTCATGGTTTTAAGATAAGGGATGCCATTTTTATAAAGCGATGAAGCGGTCATCACCACTTCGGCACCGGCCAGTAAATATTTGATAACCTCCACGGCGCTTTGCACACCGGTGGTGGCGGCCAGGGACAATTTCACTTTGCCGTATAAAAGAGCGATCCACATTAACGGCAAACGGATCTCATTCGATTCACTGTAATGCAGGTCGGTTTTTACCTGCAGTTCATTGATGTCGAAGTCGGGCTGATAGAAACGATTGAATAACACCAGTGCATCGGCCCCTGCATTTTTCATCCGCATAGCCATATTGCCCATGGCACTGAAATAGGGATTGATCTTTACTGCCACGGGAATCTGAACGGTTTGTTTGATATTCTCAATGATGTTGAGATACCGGTGCTCCACTTCGGCGGTAGACATGGTAATATCGCCCGGTATGAAAAAGATATTCACTTCAATGCCATCGGCACCGGCCTGCTGCATCTGTTTTGAGTAGTCGATCCAGCCTTCATTTGTAATGCCGTTGAGGCTGGCGATCACCGGCATCTTCACCCTTTCTTTTGCCTTGCGGATATTTTCCAGGTATTCATCAATGCCCACTTTAAAATCATCCAGCCCGGGAAAATAATCCATCGCTTCGGGAAAGGCATACGACGTTTCCGACAGTACGCTGTTGAAGATCGCTTCTTCTTTGCGTATCTGTTCTTCAAACAATGAGAACAGTACAACCGCACCGGCACCATTATCTTCCATCTTTACAATGTTATCTGTATGCTCAGATAAGGTGCAGGCAGAAACAACAATGGGAGAATCTAATTTCAATCCCATGTAAGTGGTATGCATTTTCATAACATTATTTTAGGGTCATGGTTCATAGTAATGAACTGATTTTTCTATGAACCATTAACCATGATCTATTAACTTTTAAGCTACCGGAACAAAATCACTTGCCTTCTTGGTAGCCAGTTCTTCGTATGTTTTCCATTTCAGGTTCACCAGGTCCTGTGCACGTTTCATCAGGTTATCTGCCGCTTCCGGGTTGGTCATGGTAAGCACTTTATACCTTAACTCATTATAGGCATAATCTTTCAGGGAAATATTCGGTCTTGGCGAATCCAGTACAAACGGGTTTTGATTCTTCTTTCTCAGTACAGGATTGTAACGAAGCAATGGCCAATGACCACTTGCCACGGCCATATGCTGCTGGTTTAATCCATCTTTCAGATCGTAGCCATGCGCAATACAATGACTGTATGCTAAAATGATGGATGGCCCATCGTATGCTTCTGCTTCTCTCATCGCTAACAATGCCTGCTGCGGGTTAGCGCCAAATGCAATCCTTGCCACATATACATTACCATAGGAGATGGCCTGCATGGCCAGGTCTTTTTTACCACCGGGCTTACCACCTGCTGCAAATTTTGCCGTGGCGGCTGTTGGGGTCGCTTTAGATGATTGTCCGCCGGTATTGGAGTACACTTCTGTATCCAGTACCAGTATGTTGATATTTCTTCCGCTGGCCAATGCATGATCTAATCCACCATAACCAATATCATAGGCCCAGCCATCGCCGCCTACCAGCCATACACTGCGGCGAACCAACTGATCAACCATGGACAATAAGTGTTTCGAAGCGGATGAAGTCATCTCTTTTAGTTTTGCTTTCAATCCATCCACCCGTTGATGCTGCAATACTAATTCAGATTCCAATATTTGAGGAGCATCTAATATTTCATTTACATAGGGTTCACCCAATTCATCTTTCATCTCCAGCAATAATTGCCTGGCAACTGCCAGTTGTTTATCGGCGGTGATGCGCATGCCCAAACCAAACTCTGCATTGTCTTCAAATAATGAGTTGCTCCAGGCAGGTCCACGCCCGTCTTTATTCTTTGCCCAGGGGGTGGTTGGTAAATTACCTCCGTATATGGAAGAACAACCGGTGGCATTGGCAACAAGCAGCCGGTCGCCGAATAATTGCGATAACAATTTCAGGTAAGGTGTTTCGCCGCAACCGGCGCAGGCCCCGCTGAATTCAAACAGGGGTTCCAGGAACTGGGCGCCATGTACGGTGGAGAAATCAATTTTAGAACGGTCGTTCCAGGGGATGTCTTCAAAGAAACCGATGTTCTTTTTTTCTTTTTGAAGGATGGGCTCTTTTTCATCCATGTTGATGGCCTTCCGGTTGCGGTTGGCCGGGTCGGTAGCCGGGCAAACCTCCACACATAAATTGCAACCGGTACAATCTTCCACATACACCTGCAGAGAATATTTGGTTTCAGGAAAACCCCTGGCATTGATAGGAGCAGATTTAAAACCTTCCGGTGCCTTGCCTAAGAATTTTTCATTGTAGAACTTGGCACGTATCACACTGTGCGGACAAACATAGGCACAGTTGCCGCACTGTATACAAACATCCGGTTCCCAGATGGGCACCAGGTCGGCAATGTTTCTTTTCTCCCATTGGGTAGTGCCGCTTGGATAGGTACCATCAACGGTCATTTTACTCACGGGTATATCATCGCCATGGCCCGACATCATCATAGCCGTTACTTCTTTTACAAAGGCGGGTGCTTTGTCTGAAACGGTAAGCAGGTCAATTGATGCAGCAGAAACTTTTTTCGGGTAACTCACTTCATACAAATGCGCCAGCGTTTCATCCACTGCTTTAAAATTCTGCTCAATTACCTTCGGCCCTTTTTTAAAATAGGTTTTTTCAATGGCTTTTTTGATCTGTTTAATGGCATCTTCTTTTGGCAATACACCCGATAAAGCAAAATAGCAGGTCTGCATGATGGTGTTGATACGGCCGCTCATACCGGTATCTCTTGCAACCGTGGTGGCATCGATCACATAGAGCCGGATCTTTTTATCGATGAGTTGTTGCTGAACCTGTCCGGGTAATTTACTCCATACTTCTTCTTTGGAATATGGACTGTTCAATAAGAAGGTAGCGCCTTCACCGGCAGATTCCAGCATCTCCACCTTCTCCACAAAGTTGAACTGGTGACAGGCGATGAAATCGGCTTTGGAAATTAAATAGGGAGCCCTGATCGGTTTGGGGCCGAAACGCAAATGAGAAACTGTTCTGGCGCCGGACTTTTTTGAATCGTATACAAAATAGCCCTGTGCAAACAGATCAGTGTTCTCCCCAATAATTTTAATGGTATTCTTGTTGGCGCCAACGGTTCCATCGGCACCCAGGCCAAAGAAAAGACCCTGCCTCCATTCGCTTTCGTCTAATTTAAATGCAGGATCGTATTCCAGGCTGGTGAAAGTAATATCGTCATTAATGCCGACCGTAAAACCATTCTTTGGATGATCTTTCTTTAATTCGTCATACACCGCCTTCACCATGGCGGGAGTAAATTCTTTTGATGACAGGCCGTAACGTCCACCTGCAATATTGGGTAATTTTTTCAACTTACCCTGTTGCAAAGCTTCCACCAATGTGGCCAGTACATCCTGGTACATGGGTTCGCCCGCTGCGCCTGATTCCTTTGTTCTGTCTAATACGGCAATGGATCTTACAGTGGCAGGCAATGCTTTTATAAAATGTGATAAAGAGAAGGGTCTGTACAAACGGATAACGATCACGCCTGTCTTTCTTCCTGCTTTATTGAGTTCAGTTACCGTCTCTTCCACGGTTTCGCCGCCCGATCCCATAATGATAATTAGTTCTTCTGCATTCGCAGCGCCGGTATATTCAAACAGTTCATATTTTCTTCCGGTGAG
>DAOQRQ010000202.1:0-5892 GCA_035355815.1 Ferruginibacter sp.
CTTTATTTTTCTTTCTTAAAGCCGGCCGGGCTGCCTGAATAAACCAGGTTTCCGCCATCATTTCCAGCCTCTGGGCCAAGGTCAATGATCCAGTCGGCACTACGGATCACATCCATATTATGTTCGATTATAATAATGGAATGCCCCTGTTCAATAAGGGCATTAAAGGATGCCAGTAACTTTTTTATGTCATGAAAATGAAGACCCGTTGTTGGCTCATCAAATACGAACAGGATATTACCCTGGACCCTTCCTTTTCCCAGGAAAGAAGCCAGTTTTACCCGTTGCGCCTCTCCGCCGGAAAGTGTATCGGATGACTGTCCCAGTTTTACATAACCCAATCCCACATCAAACAAGGGTTGTATCTTTTTAGCTACGTCTGCATCTTCGCTAAAAAAATAAATGGCATCTTCCACGCTCATATCCAGCACATCAAAAATACTTTTGTCTTTGTATTTTACTTCCAGTACTTCTTCCTTAAAGCGTTTTCCGCCGCATACATCGCAGGTAAGGTGTACATCGGCCAGGAACTGCATTTCAACGATCTGCTCCCCCTCTCCTTTGCAGGCATCGCATCGTCCACCATCCACGTTAAATGAAAAGTGTTTGGGCTGAAACCCCCTCATCTTGCTCAATGGCTGTTTACTGTACAGGTCTCTTATCTCATCATAGGCTTTTATATAAGTGACCGGGTTACTTCGGGAAGATTTGCCGATGGGGTTCTGATCGATCATCTCTACCTGCGTAATATGATCAATATCGCCTGTGATGGCTTTATGCAAACCGGCTTTTTCAGTAAACTCACCTTTTAGTTTTTGCAGGGCCGGGTACAGCACCTGTTTTACCAATGTTGTTTTGCCGCTGCCGCTTACCCCGCTAACCACGCATAATGTGTTCAAAGGAAATTCAACCGAAATATTCTTCAGGTTGTTTTGCCGGGCTCCTTCCAGTTTTATGGATCGGTTCCATTTACGGAATTGTTTGGGCGGCTCTATCTTCATTATCCCGGAAAGATATTTACCGGTTAAACTATCGGCGTTGTTTATTATTTCATCGTAATTCCCCTCTGCCACCACTTCACCGCCCAGGTGGCTCGCCAGCGGACCCATGTCAATGATATGATCCGCTTCTCTCATCATCATTTCATCATGTTCCACTACCACTACCGTATTTCCAAGGTCTCTTAATTCTTTAAGTACGTTTATGAGTCTTTCTGTATCCCGGCTGTGTAAACCAATGGAAGGCTCATCAAGTATATATAATGAGTTGGTGAGGTTGCTGCCCAGGCTCCGGGTAAGCTGAATACGCTGGCTTTCGCCACCACTCAATGAATTTGCCAGGCGGCTGAGTGTAAGATAACCGAGGCCTACATCCAGCAATGTTTTTATCCGGTGGTTTATTTCGATCAGAATTCTTTTTGCAACCTGCTGGTCGTAACTGCTCAGTTTTAGAGCGGCAAACCATTGCTGCAGATCCTTCACCGGCATCTCACACAATTCGCCGATATGCCTGCCTCCCACTTTTACATACAGCGCTTCTTTACGTAAACGATACCCCTTGCAATCGGTACATAATGTTCTGCCGCGGTAACGGCTTAATAAAACACGGTACTGTACTTTGTACAGGTTTTGTTCCACTTCTTTAAAGAAGTCATGAATGCCATTTACAAATTCATTTCCCTCCCACAGATCTTTCAATTGTTTTAAAGTAAGATCCATAATGGGTTTATGAACAGGAAAATCAAATTTTTTAGCAGCTTTTATAAATTGTTCTCTCCATAAACCAAGTTTCTCTCCTTTCCAGGGAGCTACAGCGCCTTCATAAACACTCAGGTTCTTGTCGGGGATGATCAGGTCGGGGTCGATACCAAGTATCTGCGAAAACCCTTCGCAGGTGGGGCAGGCGCCAAAGGGATTATTAAACGAGAATAAATTGGGTACCGGCTCTTCAAATTGTATCCCGTCTGCTTCAAACTTATTAGAGAAATGCACGGTTTTTTTTCCGTTAACTTCCAGGTATAATTCTCCTTCTCCTTCATAAAATCCCGTATTTACCGAATCAGAGATACGATGCTTTTCATCTTCATCAAATGATTTTGCCACCAGCCGGTCTATTAATATATAGGGTTGTTCTTTGCCCGGTTTTATTTTACCGGTTTCCAGTATGTCTTCGATACGGATCACCTCCTTATTGATATATAACCTGGAAAAACCCTTTTGCAACAGGATATTCAGTTCTTCCTTTTCATTCCGTTTGGCGTGTTGTTTGAACGGCACTAACAATAATACCTTATCACCCGGGATTAGCCCTTCAATGGCATTCACTACATCGGCAACATCATCTTTTTTAACTTCTTTACCACTTACCGGAGAGATTGTTTTGCCTGCCCTGGCAAATAACAGCCGCAGGTAATCATAAATCTCCGTCATGCTGCCAACGGTACTTCTTGGCGTACGGGTAATTACTTTTTGTTCGATGGCAATAGCGGGACAAAGTCCTTTGATATAATCCACATCGGGTTTATTCATACGCTGCATGAACTGGCGGGCATAGGAACTGAGGCTTTCGGCATAGCGCCGTTGCCCTTCTGCAAAAAGCGTATCAATGGTAAGCGATGACTTACCCGAACCGGAAACCCCGGTAACCACAATGAGTTTATTACGCGGAATGTCAACATTGATATTTTTTAAATTATGAACCCTTGCTCCTTTAATATAAATACCTGTCTGCTTTAAGGTGGTTTCTTTTGCCACTTTAGATTTTACCATAGCCATAACCAAAAATAGCACATTAATTGTGCGGTGTTATATATGTGAAATTTTTCTTAAAGAGCCCGCGCCCGTATTGATGTTTGAGGCCGTTTAGTATTTTTACCATGTTACTGAAGATAAAAAATTGAGTGTTTTTACGCACACTTTATCAAAAAACATCTTCTATTTTTACTGTCCAATATCCAGAAAAATGAAAAACCGCTAGAGCCTATCTAAAGACTTCTACGATTTTTTTCACCTTTTTTGGACCTGTTACTAAAATCCTAACAATCTAAAACTGTAGAAGTTTATGAAATGCCTTAACAACCTTACCGACCAGCAGCTTATCCATTTGTATATGGAAGGAGATGCCAATGCCCTTGCCACCATTATTGTGCGTTACAAGGACAAAATTTACACCTCAATTTACTTATTGGTGAAGGACAAGTACCTTACCGAAGACATTTTCCAGGACGTTTTCATCCGTATCATCGACACCTTAAAAGGCGGCCGTTATACCGACGAAGGAAAATTCCTGCCATGGGCCATGCGTATTGCACATAATATGTGTGTTGACCATTTCCGCAAAGTAAAACGTACTCCAACGATCAAAACCAGCGAAGACCGCGACATTTTTGAAGTACTTAACTTCTCTGAAGCCGGCGCCGACCAGAAAATGATGAATGGACAGAGCCACGACAGGGTGAGAAAGATGGTTGATATGCTTCCCGAAGACCAACGTGAAGTGATCATCTTACGTCACTATGCCGAACTGAGCTTTAAAGAGATCGCTGAACTTACCCAGTGCAGCATTAATACCGCCCTGGGCCGTATGCGTTATGGTTTGATAAACCTGCGCAAGATGATGACCGAAAAACAAATTGCTCTATAGAATTTTGTGATCCCCAATTACAAATTAAAAGCCTCCGCTAACCCCGGAGGTTTTTTATTGCTGTTTCTTCATAGCCGTTATTCCGCATTGGAGCCAGCTGGCAAATTTGCCGGGATCGGGTGTATAGAATTTTGTTTTGGTAAGCGCCTTTTCATCCGGGCTGATAATGGCATACTGGGGCTGAGAAGTAGCCCCGAAATTCTCCGTTTGAAAAGTAGCCCATTTATCTCCTACTGAAATGATGGATTTCTCCTTGCCCGAATTTGTTGTAAAAACAGTTTGTCCGGTAGCAGGTAATTTCGTTTTCTCATCTACATAAAGCGACAGCACAACAAATTCATTCTGCATCAGGCTGGCTACTTCCTGGTTGGTCCAAACCTTTTCTTCCATGCGCCTGCAGTTAACACATGCCCAGCCGGTGAAGTCTATCAACAGGGGCTTATTCTCTGCTTTCGCTCTTGCCAGGGCTTTTTCATAATCATTATGAATGGGCTGCGCCATTTTTGCAAGTAATGTATGATGACTGTAGAGACTGTAGGATAAAGGCGGCGGAAAACCACTTAATAAACGGAGGCCCGCCCATTTTGTATTCGTAAGTCCTGGAGCCAGGTAAAGTGTGCACGCTGAAAAGAATAAAATAAACCCGGCACGAATTGCTGAAGATTTCCGCTTCCCCGCAGTATGACCAATTTTGAGCCAGCCCAGTAAATACAGAACAATAGCTGCAGCTATAATTACCCAGGCGCCTACAAATATCTCTCTTTTTAAAATTCCCCATTGCTCTACGTTATCGGCATTGGCCAGGAATTTAACAGCAAGCGCCAGTTCAATGAAGCCAAGTACGACTTTCACCTCTGTCATCCATCCGCCCGATTTAGGCAATGAATGCAGCCAGTTGGGGAACATGGCAAACAAGGCAAATGGTAACCCTAAAGCTAATCCAAAGCCTGCGGCACCGGCGGTTAGTGGCCATGGACCTTCATTTGCCACATTGGCCAATAAAGTACCCAATATGGGACCCGTACAGGAAAATGAAACGATGGCCAGTGTACCTGCCATAAAGAAGATACCGAAAATATTTCCCAGGCCGGATCTTGAATCGGCCTTATTCGCCAATGAAGCAGGTAACCCAATTTCGAACAGGCCAAAAAAAGACAGGGCAAATAAAATAAACACCACAAAAAAGACCAGGTTCAGCCACACATTGGTGGAGATGTTATTGAATATCTCCGGGCTGATGGTTTTACTGGCTATATGAAACGGGATGGTGATGGCGACATAAATAAGAAAGATGAACAGCCCGTAAAAAACAGCGTTGGCAATTCCTTTCTTCTTATCCTGCGATTTTTTGGTGAAGAAAGTAACTGTTACCGGTATCATTGGAAATACACAGGGGGTGATCAAAGCAATAAGTCCGCCTAAAAATCCCAACAGGAAGATGCCGGCGAGGCTTTTATTTTGCGTCCCTTCATCACCACAATCCGCCGCCGGGTTCTTTATATCGATGGAAGATATCTTTATCCGCCCGCCGGAAGCTACCCCCCCTTCCAGTGCCACATTGAATTCAAAAGGAATATCGGATAAGAACTCTTCGCCTTTATTATAGAAATAAGTAAGACTGCCTAATATCTTTGCCGGAACGACGTCCTTAAAGTCAATCACCGTTTTCCATTCGGCGGCTCCGCTTACTAGCTGAACTGTTCCATTTTTGAAAAGAACAGAAGGTACAGTTTGGATATTCGTTCCTGCTTCGATCTTTTCTACCCGGATGGAAGAATCAGAGAAAATTACTTCTGCAGATTTTACTCCATCAAGATCCTGTCCGGGTGCATACAGTCTACTGCCTGTAACAGCTGGTGCAGTAAATATTAATTCGTATTTTTTTTCGCTGATCTTTTTGCTGCTTGCGATCCACTTAAAAACAGTGTTGGCAGTATCTGCCTGGGAATAGGACCATAATCCCGGCAATGAAAAAAGTGCAAGAAATATTAATCGTAAATGTTTTTTCATGGTTGGTATCTACAAAAAACGAGTTCATAAAAAGAACCCGTTTCAGATCAAGTTCAAAAAATAGTTATTTCAACGCCAGGTTAAACGTTACTTTTTTAGACGGAAGGCATTTCTTGTCATCACATGTCTGGTATTCCACCGAACCGCTGATATTGGTTTTGGCAGCCGTTTTCAATTTTACTTTTTGTACAAAGTCCACTTCATTTGAATACTGGTTAGCCGATATACCCAGGCGCTTAT
>DAOQRQ010000203.1:0-5876 GCA_035355815.1 Ferruginibacter sp.
TATCTGTTTTGCTGCCTGCATGTATTTTTGTTTGAAGTCATCTGCCACTTCAAGCAGTACTGCAGCTTTTGCATCCTTGCATACCAGCAGGTTTCGTATAAATTCGCTGCAGCCTTCCAGCAGGGTATCTCCTTCAAAACCTTTTTGATTTATTTCATCGTACAGCAACAGTGCATCACTCAGTTTCTGCTGCTGCATGCAGTCAAGCAGTTTGAAATAATAATCTTCATCCAGGATATTCAGGTGCTCGAGTGTATTGCTGTAGTTCAGTTCCCCATTGGTAAAACTTACGATCTTATCCAGTATGCTGAGTGCATCCCGCATGCAGCCTTCGCTTTTCTGGGCTATCACATGAAGTGCCGCTTTTTCTGCTTTTATACTTTCCTTATCACAGATCTCCTGCAGGTGATCGATGGTATCGTTGTTGGTGATGCGTTTGAAATCGAATATCTGGCAACGGCTGAGGATCGTGGGAAGTATCTTATGCTTTTCCGTGGTGGCCAGGATGAAGATGGCGTATGGCGGTGGCTCTTCCAAAGTTTTTAGAAAGGCATTAAATGCCGATGCACTTAACATGTGAACCTCATCCACGATATATACCTTGTATTTACCAGCCTGTGGTGCAAAGCGAACCTGGTCAACCAATGTTCGTATGTCATCCACCGAGTTGTTGCTGGCAGCATCCAGTTCATGAATGTTCAGCGATGTTCCGGCATCAAAAGAAACACAGCTGTTGCAGGTGTTACAGGCTTCGCCATCGTCGGTTTGGTTGAGGCAGTTTATTGTTTTTGCCAGGATCCTGGCACAGGTGGTTTTACCAACCCCCCGTGGACCACAGAATAAAAAAGCATGTGCCAGCTGGTTATTCTTAATTGCATTCTTTAAGGTAGTGGTGATATGTGCCTGCCCGACAACCGTAGAGAAATTCTGGGGCCTGTACTTTCTTGCTGAAACAATAAACTTATCCATAATAGTTAATGGTTAATAGTTAATAGCTCATGGACCCACCACGAGCTATAGGCAATGAACTATGAACCGGTGCTTTGGGCAAATCTAAAATCTTAAATCTGCAATATCAAATCAAAAATGGGTGGCGCTTAAATTCCTTTGTCCGGTCGAACAAATACCGGTAAGTAGCCAGGTTGCGGCTGCGGAACGTATCGCCGAAACTCTCTGCCACATTGATCATTTTGGGATTAAAATCGCCGATCCACTGCATCTCGTAATCGAGGTACTGCTGGTTGGGTTTCTGAACGATCTTCCGGCATTCACCGATAATATAGGAGTCGATGCCCTTTCCCTGCCATTCGGGTACCACGCCAAATACCAATCCCACAAATTTGCGTGACTTTTTGAATTTCTGCCGCCACACAAATTCCAGTTTCTGCAACAGCCCAAACTTACCGTTCAGGTGTTTAAAGTACTGGTTAATATCGGGCAGGTTAATGAACATGGCAATAGCGGTTCCTTTGTAATAAGCGAAATACAGGATATCCTCATCCATAACCGGTTTCATCTTTTTGAACATCAGCAACACCTGCTCTTTGTTCATCTGTTTTAACCCGCCGTGGCCGGCCCATGCTTTGTTATACACTTCCACAAAATCGGCGGCGTATTTGTCCAGGTTATTTTTTTTGATGGTATCAAAGCCAATGTCGGGATTGTCTTCATGCATTTTATGCCGCTCCATGGTTTTTTGTGCCAGGGGTTTTGTGGCATCCAGGCCAAAGCAGACCTGGTTGAAAAAAAGTTTGAACCCGTAGTTCTCAAAAAGATCAATATAATAAGGCGGGTTATAGTTCATACAATAAAGCGGCGGTGTAAATCCCTGGGTGATGAGTCCCCACCAGCGGTCACGTTCGCCAAAATTGATGGGGCCGTCCATTGCTTCCATGCCGTGCTGTATCAGCCAGTGTTTTGCATTGTCGAACAAAAGATCGGCAGCATCCTGGTTGTTGATGCATTCGAAGAATCCGATGCCGCCCACAGGTACATCATCGCCCTTGTTCTTGTATTTTTTGTTGGTGAAAGCGGCGATGCGGCCGATGAGTTTTCCCTGGTCGTCTTTTAATATCCACCGGATCACTTCGCCAAAGCGGAAGGCCTTGTTCT
This sequence comes from Ferruginibacter sp., assembly GCA_035355815.1. GTDB lineage: Bacteria > Bacteroidota > Bacteroidia > Chitinophagales > Chitinophagaceae > Ferruginibacter. The sequence continues at coordinate 2,113 of DAOQRQ010000203.1, forward strand.
TTTCCTTATCAAACACTTCGTTGATATCCTTATCCAGCGGACGTATCCAGTTGGGATCGCTTTTATGCAATACAACGGATACCTGTATGAATTCGTTTGCTGTTGACTTATCTGTAACGGGGATGATCTGCATTTGTACTATTAATGCAGCAAATATAAGGAAGCTCCTTTATTGCATAGGCCGATGCCCACTACCTTACTTTCACCATTGCCTTTACCTGTTGCACCGTTCCATTTTGCAAACGGGCATAATATACACCGGGCGGCAGCGGACCACTGTCGTAATTATATGAGTAAGAACCGGCAGGCAGGTCGGCATCAACCGGGGTTTTAATTAAGCGACCCATGGTATCGAATATCTGCAGCAGGGTATGGCCGCCATCTGTTTTGTATTTAATGGTAGTGGATTGCGTGAACGGGCTACCCCATATCTCCAGGTAACTGGTTCCGGCGCCGCTTGGCGGAATTGGCTGGCAGGTTGCATTGTTTACCAGGGCAAGGTTTTGAAAATTTTTCAGCATGATCTGCTGCAGGTCGGCATTCTGTACACATAGCCAGTTCTCCAGCATGGAAGCATACACACTGCGGAAATCGTATTGCATGGGAATGTTATCGTTCACGTTCACCTGTGCCGGTATGGTTGGATTGTCGCCCCATAGTTTTGGAACTACATTTTTGCCAAATAAGAACATCGGTGCGGCGGCACCGTGATCGGTACCTACGCTGCTGTTGCTTTTTATGCGGCGACCGAATTCGGAGAAGGTCATGCCCATCACCCTGTCTTCAACGCCTAAGAATTTCAGGTCGTCCTGGAATGCTTTAACAGCATCACTTACATTCTTCAATAAGGTAGCATGACTGCCTACCAACGGATCGGTGGCGGATGTTTGTAAAGAGTGTGTATCAAAACTTCCATAGCTCACCATGTAAATTTTTGTTTTCAAACCGCCCTTTATCAACCTTGCCACGATCTTCAACTGATCGGCCAACGGGTTGGGTGTTGGATAAGGAGCCTGCTGGGTAACATTGGCTGCCGCATTTTTTACCACCGTTGCATAAGCGGATGTTTGCTTGGCAACCAGTCGTATGTATTTCAATTCTTTTCCTGCATTGTTATTGGGAGCAGGGTCTTCGATGCCAGCCAGCAAATTATAAAAACTGGTTGGGTTGCTGATGCTCATACCCATACTAACCGATGGACCCTGGAAAGTTAAAGAAGTAGTGGAACCAATTTGAATGCCCAATGGATCGGGCATGGTATTGTTTGGATAACCCACCGGGTAATTGGGATATTCATAATTTAAAAACCGGCCGCCCCAGCCGCTGTTAACTACCAGGTTGCTGTCGGAAGCACTCATCCATATATCGGTTGCCCGGAAGTGTGAAAAGTTTGGAGAGGGATAACCGGCTGCCTGGATAACACTCAGCTTGCCTTCATCATACAACGCTTTCATGCCGGTCATAGCCGGATTCAATCCTGTTTTGGCTGTAAGCGGTAAGATCGTGTTTACCGGGATGGCTATATTGCTTCTTGCATTAAAGTAATTGGAATAGTTATCGATGGGTATCACTGTATTCAGTCCATCGTTACCCCCGTTCAACTGAACGATCACCAGTACATGATCATTGGGTGTGCTGCCGTTGAGCAGTTGTGCCAGCGGAGATTCGGCGCCGAATGCCTTTACCGAAAACCCATTGATAAAAGCCGGCAGCACGGCAGCCGGAACAGAATTGCGTAAAAAGTCTCTGCGTTTCATTTGACAGGTTTTTGCGGTTATGCTAATTGGTATTCGGCCAGTTTCATTAAATATTGATACAGGTCTCTCAGCCTGGTACGTACAATGGTGGCATTGGTCATATCGTTCGGATTGGCGATGAATGCATTCCATGCATTGGTCCAGTAAAAGTCGGAGGTTTGTCCGCTTAAAATGATATCCCTCTTCAACTGATCTTTTGAAGCCTGTGTTAAAGGCAGGCGGAATAAATAAGTAATGGAATCGCTGATCAATGCATTGGGATCGCCGGGATTGGGTAATGTTTTTGCAAACACGGTTGGATCGATCTTGATATTTTTTCCGCTGCGGGTATAACCGGCCAGCAACATCTGGTCGGTAAACTGGTTTCGTTTAGGAAAAGTATCGGAGTTGATCCATATCTCGTGGAACTGCGGAGCCTGGTAATAGGCAGGCCAGCCGGCCACATTAGGCGGATCACCGAGGTTTTGCTGAAAAGAAATGGACAAGGCATTAAGCAGTTGCCAGGTATTGTAAGCGCCGGTATAATCGGTGGCAACGGGTGGAAAGGTTACACTGAACTCCCGGCACAATCCTGCGATGATGTCCACCGGGTTTTTGATGAAGCAGCTTTGATTCAACACATCAAAAAAATGTTCGCTCTTGAACAAAGTCGTAAGCACCGGCTTAACATTATAATTATTCGACTTGAATATCTGCGCCAATGGAGTAATAACATTTACTTCTGTTGCTGCGTCTATTTCGTAATAAACAAACCAGCGGTAAAGTTTGCGGCAGATGTGCATAGAAACATCGTTCACCGAAAAGATCATGTTCAGCAGGTCATCCAGTTCCAGGTCGCCGGCTGTAGCGCCCGTCCGGCCCGTAATGATGGTATTGTTATAGAAAGAAGAGAATTGTTTATTGGTAGAGTCGTGCCTTGCCGCATTAAAAGCAGCCGTGTTGGTGGTACCATTTATCTGCCATCCAGTTAGCACTTTGGCGGCGGCTTTCACATCCGCCTCTGCAAAAGCCTGCGTAGCGTTATCGGCTCCCTTACCTACGGTGAACAATTCCTGTAATTCCCTGGCGTAGTTCTCGTCTGGTGCCGCATTGGTATTGAGGTAGCCGTTTTGATAAACGAGCATCCCCGGATCTTTAGTGATCTCCCTGGTCATTTGTTTAAAATCACCCAAAGCATTCTTTCGCAAAACGGCGTTGTTCTTATAACACCATATGGCCCGGCCGATGGTATCGGCCTCGGTTGAAAAATGATTGTGCCAGAACAAAGTCATTTTTTCCAGGATATTTCTTTCCTGGCTAACGATCTGTCCCATCCACCAGTTCTTGAAAGAAGCAACCCGTTGCGAATTTATATTTCCGTCGTTGGTATTTGTATTCACCCATGTTTGCCCCGCAGCCACGGCATTGTCGGGATCTGCAGGGTCGGTTGAGTTGGCGTATGTTTTTACCGGGGGCGATGGTTGTGTTTGTGCAACGGATACATTAAGCAGGTAATCCACGGCCTGGTCCATCGTCATGGCGCTGAAAAAATCAACATCGGCCTTCAAGGCGCCAAACATGGTTCGTTTCAGCAGGTGGATAACTTCATTGGTTGTCCACGGACCTGTATATGGATTGATGCCGCTGAATGTTCTGGCTGTTGGAGAAAACGAAACGGGTTTTGTCTTTTTTACTTTACCCGAAGCAAGGAAGTCTCTTCTGTCCATAGCAGTGGTTTTGGATGAAGGTGATAGATGGAGGGTACGACTAAACCGATCGAAAATAGTTTAATCAGCACCCGGTTTTATTTTAGAGATAGATTATCTTGTATTAACGCTGCCCCAATCTTCCATATTTTACTGCCGGGAAGAAGCTTACTGAATATTCTCAATGATACCGGCAATACCTTGTCCGCCGCCCACACAGGCCGTAACGATGCCGTATTTCTTATTCAGCCGCTTCATATCATTTACCAGCTGGATGGTAAGCTTGCAACCGGTGCATCCGAGCGGGTGCCCCAGTGCAATG
>DAOQRQ010000204.1:0-5876 GCA_035355815.1 Ferruginibacter sp.
AACCGCATCGAAATCCTTTTTTCACAAAAGAAAAATAACATTCTCAACATCTACTGCACGGCGGGCTATCCTCATTTGAATTCAACGCTTGAAGTGATGATGGCCTTGCAGGATAGCGGGGCAGATATGATAGAAATTGGCATACCCTACAGCGATCCGCTGGCTGATGGGCCCGTGATTCAGCAAAGCAGCAGTATTGCCATTGCAAACGGGATGACCATTGCTAAACTGTTTGAACAACTGGAAGGCTTCCGGGAAAAAATTCACCTTCCGGTTATTTTAATGGGCTACATGAACCCCGTGATGCAGTACGGTTTTGAAAAATTCTGTGCCGATGCCGCCGCTGTTGGTATTGATGGACTGATCTTACCCGACCTGCCTGTATATGAATTTGAAACAACATACGGGGCCATTATAAAAAAATACGGACTGGATTTTATTTTCCTCGTTACGCCCGAAACGGGTGACGAACGGATAAAAAAATTAGACAGCCTGGGCACCGGCTTTATCTATGCCGTTTCTTCCTCAGCCACCACCGGAAATAATAAAGGGATCGAAGAGCAGGAAGCCTACTTTAGTAAGTTAAAAGATATGCAGCTTACTAACCCGGTACTGGTGGGTTTTGGCATAAAAGATAGAGCCGGTTTTACTGCGGCTTGTAAACATACCCATGGCGCTATCATTGGCTCGGCCTATATCAATGCATTAAAAAACAGCACCGATACCAGCCTGGTTACTAAAGAATTCATAAATGCCATCAGGCCATAGCCGTTCTGCCCAAATCTTAGTAAATTGCAATCCTTAATTTGAAATGATGAGAAGAATTTTTCTTTTAGTTTTTTTAATGCCCGTTTTGAGTATGGCACAGGTTGTACAGAAGACCAAATCAAAACCAAAACCCGCAACGGCTAAAACAACAGCCGTTCAGACCAAGGCTGTGGAAGGTTTTGTTATCAGTGGTGAAGTGGAAGGTTTCCCGGATGGAACCAAGGTGGAATTGCTGAATGGACGTACCGGTGAAACAGAGATCACTTCTGCGGTAAAAGCCAATAAGTTTGAGTTCAAAGGAAAAATGGACAAGCCTGATTTTAAGATCATTCTCTTCAACAGGCAGGCTCCCTACATCACGTTATTCCTGGATAACAGCGTGGTAAAAGTGAGCGGACAAAAAGCAACCATCGATAAAGCAAAAGTAACCGGGTCAAAGTCGCATACCGATTTTGAACAGTTCAATACAGCACTGGAACCTTACCAGGCGATCTTTGGAGAGAATGCGGTTTATGATTCCGCCGCTACGGCTGCGGCGATGAAATTAATAGATGAGTTTGTAACATCGCATCCGGCTTCTTATATCACACCGCTGGCTATTATGCGCTATAACCAGGTAGCTGATGATATCATAAAAATGGAAGGCCTGTACAACCAGCTTACCCCCGATATAAAATCATCGCCCATGGGTATGTATATTGGCCAACTGGTGGCTGAAGGCAAAAAGAACGGTACCGGAACCATGTTACCCGATTTTTCCCAGGCAGATACTGCGGGAGTAATGGTAAGTCTTTCTTCGCTTCGGGGCAAATACGTGTTGGTTGATTTCTGGGCAAGTTGGTGTGGCCCTTGCCGCATGGAAAATCCAAACCTGGTAGCTGCATATAATAAATACAAAAACAAAAACTTCACCGTGCTGGGTGTTTCGCTCGATAAAGCCAAAGACGCATGGATCAATGCCATTAAAATGGATGGGCTCGACTGGACCCAGGTAAGCGACCTGCAGGGCTGGGGCAATGCCGTAGCACAGCAGTTCCAGATCTACCAGATACCACAGAACTTTTTACTGGATCCCGAAGGAAAAGTGATCGGTAAAAATCTAAGGGGAGCAGCGCTGGAAAGGAAGCTGGCGAGGATGTTGAGGTAGGAAGGTTTGTAGTTTTTGGTTACGGGCAGTAGTACTTTGATCAACTTCAGCGGCGTCGCACTCTTGTACATTATGCCTTTATTCCACTTTTCTTTTCAATCAACTTTAACGTGTATATATTTACTATCCAGTAAATCACTGCAACTATTGTAGCGGTTATCAGTTTTAGAGTAAAATTTTCCATACCTGAATATTTATTCCAGGCACATACGGCAATACTGATGCCGAAAATCAGGCAAGAAATAATAACCAATTGCCACAAATTCATTCGAAGAAATTTATTTCCTTTCCTGTAAACATTCCAAATCCTGTTTGCAATAAGGAATTGAAAGACTACTGCGATAATTAATATTGGTATATATGCAGCTAAATAAAGTGTCAATTCAAATGATATAGAAAAATTCAGCACCGGATCAGGGTCAATGGGGAAATAAACTTTGATTAGGACCCTGTTAATCAGAAATAAAATAGCCAAGGCAACAAATAAAGCAATCATTGGGGGCAAAATAATCTCTTTGTCTTTTGACTTCATTTTTTAGATTTTCAACTGCCTCTTATACAACTGCACCGTATTCTCCAATCCTAAGTAAATGGCATCACAGATCAGTGCATGGCCAATGGATACTTCCTGCAGGCCGGGAATATTTTCAGCAAAGTATTTCAGGTTATGCAGGTCAAGGTCGTGCCCGGCATTGATGCCCAGTCCCAGCTCATTTGCTTTAACGGCTGCAACAACATAAGGAGCTATGGCCGCTTGTTTATTATTCATTGCATATTCCTTTGCAAAGGATTCGGTATAAAGTTCGATCCTGTCGGTACCGGTTGCTTTTGCTCCTTCCACCATCTCTACTACAGGGTCAACAAAAATGGAGACACGGATGCCGGCATTTTTAAAAACAGCGATCATGTCCTTTAAATAAGCAGCATGTTCAATGGTATTCCAACCGTGGTTGCTGGTAAGTTGTCCAACAGCATCGGGCACCAGCGTAACCTGTGTGGGTTTATTGGCAAGCACCAGGTCTACAAAACTTTGCTCGGTGCAATTCCCTTCAATATTGAATTCTGTGCTAACAATCTTCTTCAGCTCATATACATCGGTATAGCGGATATGCCGTTCATCAGGCCGGGGATGAACCGTGATCCCATCGGCACCAAACCGTTCAATATCCTTTGCCGATTTAAGTAAGTCGGGATTGTTGCCGCCACGGCTGTTGCGCAGGGTGGCCAGTTTGTTGATGTTTACGGATAGCCTGGTCACGCTCTTACTCATTAATGGTAAAACTGTTTACACTGGTTTTGAATGCAGCCTGGAATTTATCAAAGTCGGAACTTAATGCAGAACAGGTGATCGTATACCCGATACGATTCTTTACCAGGAAGTAAACCGTATTCTTAAGCGGATAACCAGAGTAATCAAATGAATAAAAGATCCATTTTGCCGGCATATTGCCAATAACGGTTTCGCCATCTTTTATGATATTCATGCCGGTCATCTGGCCTTTCATGGTAAGCCGGTTAGCTTTTTCATACTCATCCAGGTTAAGGTCTTTTGCATTTTCTGTAACTACGTTTATGTTTTCCCTGAATATATCGTTGGCCCCATCCGGGGGAGAAATGATGGCAGTAAATTTCACACCAGACATAGTAGTGTCTTTTTTATCCCAGCCTTCCGGTGCAGAGATATCGTATGTACCTGCCCCTTTATTAATGCCCGGGTATTTCTTTGCCATTTCTTTCAGGTCAACAGTATCATTGTTTTTTTGGGATTTGCTTTTACATCCCATGATTACAAAGCCTGCAAACATGGTCAGGAGGAGGGTGGTAGTACTTTTCATTTTCAGGTTGTTATAGTTGGTATGAAGACGCCTGTTCTTTCTGTTGTCCGAAGTTACGGAATTGAAACATATCTGTTTTAATCCGCCCGGATATGTATCATACGGGTTTCCATCACCCGGTTGGTAACTATTTCCCGGATTGGTTTGAATTTCTGATTAATTTATCTACTTTGTTTGTTTCCCTCCCATGGATACCGGTTTATCCTCTGCATTCACAGGCACACTGCTTCTTTTATCACTTCAAAACCTAACGTGTATGAAAAAGATCCTTTCTTTTATTTTCGTTTCAACTTTCCTGTTTGCATGCAACAATGAAAAGAAAGATGAAACTGCCGCAGCGGCACCCGAATTAAAATCTGACAAAGCACAGGCCCCGGTTGAACTTATTGCGGACAGTAATCTTGTAAATGGAACAAAAGCCACCATGGCTGCCTTTGAGAACAAAGATGTGAACGGCTATACCGCTAATATGGCCGATGATGTGCGGTTCCTCTGGTCGGGCGGCGACAGCCTGGTAGGCAAACAGGCTGTAAAAGATTATTATACCGGCCGTTTTAATATCATCGATACCATCCGTTTCTCCAACCCGATCTTTTTACCTGTAAAAGCAAATGTAAGCCCGAATGGTGGAGTAATGGCTGCCGGCACCTGGATGCTTGACTGGTACATGGTGAATGTGAAGTATAAGAACGGCAAGCGTATCGGTTTCTGGGTTCATAATGCCATGCATTACAATGATGCAGGCAAAATTGACCAGGTGGCGCAGTACATCGACAGGCACCCGATCATGGAAGCCACCAAAGACCTGGTGAAAAAATAGCAGGAGACCACAAAGCAAAAGCCCATCCCTGCATTGTAGTGGATGGGCTTTATTATTTTTAGATATTTTTCTGAAAAATATTAATACCTGTAGTGCTCCGGTTTGAACGGTCCTTCTTTTTCAATACCTAAGTATTCAGATTGAGGAGCAGTGAGTTCGTCCAGTACCACACCGATCTTAGCCAGGTGTAAACGGGCCACTTTTTCGTCCAGTACCTTTGGCAGCACGTATACTTCATTCTTGTACTTGCTGTGGTTGGTCCACAATTCAATTTGTGCCAGGGTTTGGTTGGTGAATGAGTTACTCATTACAAACGATGGGTGACCGGTTGCACAACCCAGGTTCACCAGGCGGCCTTCGGCCAGAACGATCACGTCTTTACCATCAATGGTATACATGTCAACCTGCGGCTTGATGGTATTCTTTGTTTTGCCATAGCTGTCGTTCAGCCAGGCCATATCAATTTCAATATCAAAGTGACCAATATTACAAACGATGGCTTTATCTTTCATCAGGCGGAAATGTTTTTCCGTGATCAGGTCGCGGCAACCGCTTGCTGTAACGATGATGTCGGCTTCTTTAACCGCATCGATCATTTTCTTTACTTCAAAACCGTCCATAGCGGCCTGCAGTGCACAGATCGGATCAATCTCTGTAACGATCACACGGCAACCGGCGCCTTTCAGTGAAGCGGCAGAACCTTTGCCCACATCACCATAGCCGCCTACAACAGCAACTTTGCCGGCCATCATCACGTCGGTAGCACGACGGATAGAATCCACTAAACTTTCTTTACAACCGTATTTGTTATCAAATTTAGATTTGGTAACGCTGTCGTTCACGTTGATAGCAGGAACCGGTAAAGTACCCTTCTGCATTCTTTCGTATAAACGGTGAACACCGGTAGTGGTTTCTTCACTCAGGCCTTTTACGTGCTGTATCAGTTCGGGATAAGTATCAAAAACCATATTGGTCAGATCACCTCCGTCGTCCAGTATCATATTCAACGGACGGTCGGCGCCGCCAAACCATAAAGTTTGTTCAATGCACCAGTCGGCTTCAGCCTGTGTTTGTCCTTTCCATGCAAATACACCAATGCCTGCAGCGGCAATAGCAGCAGCCGCCTGGTCCTGTGTACTGAAAATATTACAAGAGCTCCATTTAACTTCTGCACCCAGCGCAACCAAGGTTTCAATTAATACGGCAGTTTGAATGGTCATATGCAGGCAGCCTGCAATTCTTGCACCTTTCAGGGGTTGAGAAGGGCCAAACTCTTCGCGGATGGCCATTAAGCCCGGCATCTCTG
>DAOQRQ010000205.1:0-5873 GCA_035355815.1 Ferruginibacter sp.
TTTTTATTTTTACAGGCATACTTTGGCTTGTGAATCCACAAAAATATGCGTATCGCCCCCCGCCCCTTCATGCCATGCCGGAAGTTTCCCGTATTGGATCGCTCTTACCCTCACATATCTTGCTGCAACAGCTGTAAAGGAGGCTTCCACATTGATAGTTTGTACTTTTTTATCTTCAATGGCTAAAAAGTTTTCCCCACTGAACACTTGCGTGAATTGTTTACCATCGGCTGATACTTCAACAATGAATTGCTTTGGTGCAACGATCCATGCACCTACATCCTGTAAAAAAACAGCGTTGACTTTTGAAATGCTTTTCATTTCCTGCATATCGATCTCTGCATCCATATCAACCTTTTGATAACCCTGCCAGTTGCCCTTACGCCAGTTGCTGCTTCCACTGAGCCCGTCGATCAGTCCAAATGCCCCGCCGCCATCGTACTGCTGCTCAAATGGTGTATTCAGCTTTATGGTCCAGTTGTTAGGTCTTTTCATGAACCGGGCCGTGGTAACATAACTGGCTTCTCCATTCTTATTAATTGCAATGGCTTTGATGGTAACCGATGTATCAAAATATAATTCCCCGGTATATTTTTTAGAAGAGGCATTGGGTAATGATCCATCGGTGGTATAATAATAACTCACTTCGGCCTGGTGAGCGTATATGTTCACTTTCTTTGTTCCGGTGAACGACATCGGGCCGCCATCAATGGTAGGATTCAGTACGATCAGGTTATCATTTATCGCAGTGGTTGGCATACCCGTTTTACCAAAGGCTGATGGCTTTGCCCCCATTACAAAATTCAGGCGACTGCCTTTTATAATATCAAAATAAGAAAGATAGGATCTGTCATGTGGTGAATTATTCAGTGAAGCAGACTGTATATAGAAATTACCGGCACTGATATCTTTTGCTGTTACTGTAAATAATTTTCCGTTTTCCAGGTGAATGGCGGCAGATGAAAATAAAGGAGTGCCGATGATAAAATCAGTAGTGCCTGGCGTAACAGGATAAAAACCTAAAGCACTCAATACATACCAGGCACTCATCTGACCGCAGTCTTCATTACCGGCAAGTCCATCGGGTGCATCGTGATACATTTCATTCATAATGCGGTGAACCATGGCCTGTGTTTTATGTACGGCGCCGGTAAAATTATACAGGTAAGCAATATGATGACTGGGTTCATTGCCGTGTGCATACTGACCAATGAGTCCGGTGATATCGCTTTGTTGCCGTCCGGTGGTTTGCGAATTCTCTGTAAACAGTTCGTCCAGTTTTTCTTCCATGTATTTTCTTCCTCCTATCAATTCTATATATCCCATCACATCCTGTGGCATATAAAAGGAATACTGCCAGCTGTTTGCCTCGGTGAAATTATTATTCACTTCCCGCGGATCAAATGGCGAAAGCCAGCCACCGTTCTTGCGTGGCCGCATAAAACCGGTTTGCAAATTGAACAGGTTCTTATAAGATTGTGCCCTCCTTATGTAATTAATATAATCCTGCTGCGAGCCCAGGCTTTTAGCAAACTGTGCAATGCACCAGTCGTCGTATGCATACTCCAGCGTTTTACTCACACTTTCGTGTTCGTCATCCATTTCCAACAGGCCATGGTCCATCAGGGCCGTTAATCCCAGGTGGTTCCAGGTGGCGCTTTTTTTCATTGCTTCCAATGCCAGTTTTGTATCAAACTGGTTAAGCCCTTTCATATAGGCGTCTACAATTACCGGTACGCTGTGGTAGCCGATCATACAATCCGTTTCGCAGCCACTGAGTTCCCAAACGGGCAATCGCCCGCCTTCTTTATACTGGGCCAGGAATGATTTGATATAATCGATCGTTCTTTTCTGATCGATGATGGTGTACAATGGGTGTGCGCCCCGGTAGGTATCCCAAAGAGAAAAAACGGAATAATTGGTGAACCCCTGTGCCGTATGAATTTTATTATCACGTCCACGGTACTGCCCGTCTACATCCATATTTATATTGGGAACCACCATCGTATGATATAAAGCAGTATAAAAAGTGCGGAGTTGTTTTTTATCCGGGCCCGCTACATCAATCTTACTTAATTCCTTATCCCATTGCATGCCGGCATCTGCTTTTACTTTTTCAAAATCCCAGCCGGGTAATTCCGCTTTCAGGTTTTTTTGTGCGCCTTCTATACTTACGCCCGATATAGCCACTTTGGCCATCACCGATTTTCCGGCAAACCGGAAGAATGCTTTCAGGTTTTTTCCGGATACCTCCTTTGTTTCTTTTGAAAGAACGTCGTTTTCCCAGGTACCATATTTAGTGAATGGACTTGAAAATTCTATTACAAAATAAACATACTGGTTATCGGCCCATGCTTTACTGCGCCGGAGCCCGGCAACAGAATGATCGTTCAAAATTTTTATGGATGATTCTAATACTTCATCCCGGTGTTTCAGATCGAGAATTACGTTGGCATTACCGGCCGAAGTAAAACTGTATTTGTGAAAACCAACCCGGGTGGTGGTGGTAAGTTCCGCCAGGATATTATCGTCGTCTAACTTAACCGAATAAAAACCAACTGCTGCCTTTTCATTGCTGTGAGAGAATTTTGATCCGTATACTTTATTATCCGGGGAAGGATCACCACTCATCGGCATCAATAAAATATCGCCATAATCGCTGCAGCCTGTGCCACTCAGGTGTGTATGTGTGAAGCCATAGATATAACTATCGGAATAGTGGTAACCGCTGCAACCGTCCCAGCCTTCCAACCGGGTATCGGGGCTCAGTTGCACCATACCATGCGGTAATACAGCGCCGGGATAGGTATGTCCATGTCCTCCTGTACCGATCAGGGGATCAACGTACTGCGTATATTTTTTTTGGGCCAGGAGGTAATGGTTCGGCAGGCTCACCAGGAAAAAGAGAAGAACAGTACAGGAAAATCTTATTTTATTTTTCACGTCAATCGTTTAGCGCAAGATATGATTAATTGAAAAAAATGAAGGCAACAAAAAAGCCCCTTGCGGGGCTTCATTTTATTTTTAACCGGCGAAATTAAAATGGCAGATCGTCTTCCGGCGCCGCAGCTACCGCTGGCTGTGTTTTAACAACAGGGGCTGCACTTATACCGGTGTTTGTAACATTCCCGGAGTTTGCGCCCTGGTTATCACGGTTACCGCCTCCTAATAACTGTACATTCTGAACCCTCATCCGCAAAGTAGCGGCTGCCTGGCCTTCTTTATTGGTATAGGCATCTGCCTCGGGAGAACCTTCTGCATAAACTGTGGTTCCCTTTACAAGATAGGGTGCAATGGCAGTCCTGTCTGTCCAGTAAGCACATTCCACCCAGGTGGTCCTTTCTTTCTGGTTGCCCTGTGCGTCTTTAAAACGCTCGGTATGAGCCACGCTGAAATTAATTACATTTTTTCCGTTGACCTCTTTTACGATGCAGTCTTTTCCAAGATTGCCGATGATCTGAAGCTTAATCATAACTGTGTTTTTTAATTGTTAATCGATGTATCTGGTAAAAAGCTAAAGGTAAAAGTTAATCCCATACATTGGGCCTTGGTGATTTTAATGTGCGTAAATAATCCAGCAGCTGACCTGCATGCACACTCTCGTGGTATGCCATCCGTAATAAATAATCGCCCAGTTTACGTTTTTGATTTTTTTCTTTCCGGGTGATATAAACCTCTTCCAGTTCCTTTAAAGAAAACGAGTGCACCATCTTTAAGAATTTCTCCCGGTAAGGCTGGGCATTCCTGATCTCATCTTCAACAGTAGTATATGGATTGCTGGTGAGCGGACTTTCATAATCTCCCAGCACGCCCCGGTGCAAAATGATATGATGATAAACATTCTCCGACTCCAGCACATGCCGGATCATTTCAAAACAACTCATGGCATCCGGGTCGGGTTTCCAGTAAAGGTCTTCTTCTGAAATTCCTTTCCATACTTTAATACTCCTTCTCCGAACCTCTTCGAAGTTCAGTATCAATAATTCTTTTGCATTCATTTCCTGGCTATTATTAAATATCCGGATGAATTGCCCCCGGTTTAAGCCCGGGCAATTCATTAATTCATTTTCTTTTTTAAAGAACTTACCTGGCTCTGCAGGTTGTTCACCATACTGGCCAGTGAATTCATATCCCATCGCTGTTGGGTGCTTACCTTACTGATCACCATCTGTGCCTGCCAGAGTTCTGCCACATCTTCGGCATTTACCTGGTAAGGCTGGTATTGCGGGTTATCGCTTACCAGCGTGAGTTTATTTTTTGTACGGTTATTTTTTTCTACCCGTTTATAAACGATCCCTTCGCTGCGGCTTACCACTATATATGCCTGGCTGTTCTTCACATCATTCAGGTCTTCCACTTTTTCACAAACGATGATACTGCCACTGGGTGTAGGCAACATGCTGTCGCCGATTATTTCAAAGGCCCGGTAATTGCCTCCCGAAAGCATGGGCAGGGTAAAGGTGTTCAGTTCATCAATGAATTCGCTATCGGCATAGTTTGCCAGGTAGCCGGCAGCCGCTTTTACCGGAACAAAATGAATGACATTCCGGTCGGCACTCATCATTTTCATCTGCCTCCGTTTTGCCAGGTAATTACCGGTATTATTACTCAGGTCTTTCAGCAGCAGTTCATCCAGGGTTAACTTGAACATATCAGCTACTATTTCCAGCACATCAAGCCTGGGGTCGGCTCTTTCTTCCTCATAGGCCCCCACCAATGAACGTTTGATATGCAGTTTGTTGGCAAACTCTTCCTGGGTCCATCCGCGGAGTTTGCGCAGGTATTTCAGGTTTTGTCCGGCGATTGACATAGTACAACTAATTTGATTAGTACAAATATACTAATTTATTTAGTTCGGCAAAATTTATTTTTTCCCCGGGTATAAAAACCCAAAACGGGGCCTTAATGGTTTCTGCATACCGGTTCGGCAGTATCCCTGTTGAAAGAATCTGATTCAGTTCCTGTATTTTTGCTTCAAATATTTTAGTATGAATTATCAACTGGTGATACACAGCATTCTTCGCTGGGCGGTTTTACTCCTTGGCCTGTGGGCTGTATTATCGGCCCTGTCTGCTGTTATGTCTAAAAGAGAATACCGCAGCGGCGATAATAAAATAAGCCTGTTCTTTATGATCAGCTGCGACCTGCAGTTGCTGCTGGGACTGATCCTGTACTTTACCGGTATGTGGTTTGAAAAAGTAAAAGCAGGAATGGGCGCTGTAATGAAAGACCCGGCCGAACGCTTTTTTGCCGTAGAGCATGCGCTCATGATGATCATCGCCTGGCTGCTGGTTCATGTTGGAAGAAGCATGGTAAAGCGGGCTGATACCGATGCACAAAAACATAAACGTACATTGATTTATTTCGGCATTGCCATGCTCATAATCCTGGCAATGATCCCCTGGCCTTTCCGTGCACCGGGTATTGCCAGGGAATGGTTCCCTCAATTTTAAGATATACGATGACAAAGAGTAAAATAACAAAACCCATCATCCTCATCACCAATGATGATGGCATTACAGCCCCCGGCATACGCAACCTGGTTGAAGCCGTAAAAGACCTGGGTAAAGTAGTGGTAGTGGCGCCTGATAAGCCGCAAAGCGGAATGGGTCATGCCATCACCATCGGCCACCCGCTGCGCATGCACAAAGTGGATATTTTTGGCGATACCGAAGCCTGGCAAACCACGGGCACCCCGGTGGATTGTGTGAAGCTGGCGGTAGATAAAGTGCTTCACCGCAAACCCGATCTTTGCTTAAGCGGTATCAACCACGGCGCCAATCATTCCATCAACGTCATTTACAGCGGCACCATGAGTGCTGCCATGGAAGCATCTATTGAAAGCATTCCCAGCATTGGTTTTTCGTTGCTTG
>DAOQRQ010000206.1:0-5835 GCA_035355815.1 Ferruginibacter sp.
ATGCCTTTGCAAACCCGCTCAAAGCAAAAGAGACCGAACAGTATGTGATACAGCGTACCAATATCAATCAAAGCGAGATATTCACATCAGCCGATCTGAAAAAAATGGATCAACTGAGCGATGTGGCCGCACAGCAGAAAGAGTACAACTGGTTAACGGTTGAGTTAATAAAATGGAAAATGTTTGATGGTAAAATGAGCGAAGGGTTATTATTCAAACCGGAGAACTTCGATCCGAAGAAGAAATATCCCGTTATTTTTTATTTCTACGAAAGAAATGCCGACGGTCTTTATGCATACCGGGCTCCGGCACCAAGTGCTTCCACGGTCAACATTGCTTATTTTGTAAGCAATGGCTACCTCGTTTTTGACCCGAATATTTATTACAAAGACGGCGAGCCCGGCAACAGTGCCTACAACAGCGTGGTGAGCGCAGCAAAATATTTATCAAAAATGCCCTGGGTAGACAGCACCCGTATGGCCATACAGGGACAAAGCTGGGGCGGTTACCAGGTGGCTTATCTCGTAACCAAAACAAATATGTTCAGGGCGGCCTGGGCCGGTGCGCCGGTTGCTAATATGACCAGTGCCTACGGCGGCATACGCTGGGGCAGTGGCCTGAACCGGCAGTTCCAGTACGAACATACACAAAGCCGCATCGGAGCAAACCTCTGGCAGCGTCAGGATCTTTATCTGAAAAATTCACCCTTGTTCTCGGCCGATAAAGTGAATACGCCGCTGGTGATCATGCACAACGATGCCGATGGCGCTGTGCCCTGGTACCAGGGTATTGAATACTTTACTGCGTTACGCCGCCTGGGAAAAAAAGTATGGATGCTGCAATACAATGGCGAAGATCATAACCTGGTGGAAAGAAAGAACCGGAAGGACCTTTCCATACGCCTTGGCCAGTTCTTCGATTATTATTTAAAGGGTGGTAAGCCGGCTAAATGGATAACGGATGGTTTGCCCGCAACAGAAAAAGGAAAGGACTGGGGATTGGGGTATTAAGGAACCTCAGTACGGCGAGGCATTGCGAAGCAATCTTACAACGACGAAGCAATTTATGTTACCAGCAGTGGTAACATAAATTCAGCCTCAGTTGTGTCACTCACTTGTACGCCATATCTTTATTGAGCATAGCCTGTTTGAACAGAGATTTTACGGCAGATTATCAAAAGCCGTTCATCATTTTGCTGCTTCTGTTTTATGAGTGGTAGTTTCAGTCACACAACTGCTTTTAGCTTTGCAAAAAAATAAACAGCATGAAATACGCAGTGCTATTCCTTCTCTCTCTCTCTTCTTTGGTGAGCCATGCCCAAACCAAACTTGTTCCCGCAAAAAATGCCGTGGAAAAAAAGTGGGTGATCAGCCAGAAGTACGAAATGGTTTGGTATGCGTTACGGGATACTGCTAAATTTGAAATAGGTAAGGTGCTGACCGAGATAAGCAACAGCGGTAATAAAATAACGGTGATCACCCGGGTGAATATGAAGCGGGGCAACGCTCCCTGGATCGATTCTACCATTGCCTTGACAAAAGACCTGTCACCGTTTTATCATTCTTCCTACAATGCACAAAGGGATATGGTGCTGAATTTTGGAAAAATAGTTACCGGGTATTATAACGATAAAATTAAAAAGACAACAACGAATATAAGGGACACAACGGAAGAAAATTATTTCGACAGCAACCTGTATCCCTCAGTCATTACCTGGCTGCCATTGAAAGAAGGATACAAACAGGATATTTCAATATATGATTACAATCCTTCGGGCAAGATCGGGGTAATAAAAGCATCCATAGAAGAGGTAAAGAAAGGCACTTATGAAAGTGAGCGTTCAGGCACCCGTGATGTATGGATCGTTACCGTTTCTGATGAGATCGGGGGAGTTGACAGCAAAATGATCTATTATATTGATAGGGCAGACCGGAAATTATGGCAACAGGAAATTAATGCCGGTGCCAGGAAGATGCTGATGCGGCGGGTGGAAAACTAAATACGGTTAGCAGAAGAGTAACTATGGAATGCCCGGTTTGAATATTTTTTCGTTTCTTTAATAAAAAATTGATGAGGATGAAGTTGTTAATCCCGGCCCTTTTTCTGACCACTGCGGTGGCTTTTTTAAATTGCTCAAAATCCACGGATGCAGTACATCATATCAACTGCGATGGACTGATAACCGATACAGCCGGTACCGGCGATAATGCAAGGATCTATATGCCCAATGCTTTTTCCCCGAACAACGACGGGCTCAATGATATCTGCAGGCCCATTACAACGAATATCGATTCCATTGGCTTTACCCTATATGATGAAAACGATGTGATCGTATTTACCACTAATCAATTGGGCCAGGGCTGGTGGACAACCTATACTACCATTACCGCAAAAAAATATTATTATAAGATACAGGTAAGAACACTGGCCGGTAAGCATATCGGCGTTTGCGGCGAAGTATTCGGCCTTACCTGCTTTCCCATTAATCCCCCAAAGAGTTTTTATTATTTTGAAGACATGCTTACCCCCGGCGGATTTACCGGTACTACCACCGAATCACTGGCCACCTGTCCATAAAAATTAAACACAATTGACTGCAAGTAAAAGCACGGGGTACGGCAGAATATTCTGGATCCTGAGCATAAGTGTTTTCCTGTTCTGCCTGCTGGGCCGGTTAACAGACGTATATCGCTTCGCTTTTGCAGGAGCTGTATTTGAATTGCTGTGGCTGCCAGCCTTGTTGTTGTTGCTGGTTTTACCGATCCTTGTTTTTATTTACTGGATGAAGGAAAGGTTCTCACTCCGTTCCATTCATTTGTACTCGCTGCTGGTATTGGCAGCAACCATATTGCTTATGATCTTTCTGAAATAAGTATGTAGGGGAAATTCCTGTGCCTGTTATTATTTATTGAAAGAAGAGAGGGTTGAGCCAGGCCTTTGAAAAATGATCATTTTATTGCAGCGCTTTTTGCCTGAGTTTTTGCACCTGCATGCTGATAAATTTCAGTTCTATTATCGCTGCCAGGGTTGTTGTGTTTTCAAAATGATACACTTCCCAGGGAATTGACCTGCCTCCGAGTTCCATGTTTTCCACTCCAATAAAGTCAGCTGGCTTGATAGTTGTATTGCCCGGGAATTTTTCCTGGATGAACCGGTTATAGTTTACCAGGTCGTTCTTTAAGACCAATAACCTTTTTTTATCCGGGTATGAAAATGATGCTGCTTCTTTTTTTTCTGCCAGCAGAAATACTTCGTGCCTGATGCTGTCGATACAGGATGTAATGGTTTTGGCTTTAATGGCCAGTTCTACTTCCGGTAAGCGGGAGGGATCTTTTCTAAAAGCGCCGATACCTGCATGCTGCAGACTGTCGTTTGATCTCTTTAAGGAATTGTCGATCTTTTTAAATTCTGCCAGCAGGTTGTCTGATCTTGTTTGGGATACCTTTACCGTCCAGATGGCATAGACCGCAATACAGGCGCAAAGCAGGGTGAATAATGTTATGAGGGCGATCCTTGTCATTGCTTGTTTGCATAAATCGTTTCCCGACTTCGCTTAGTTTCCCGACTTCGCTTAGTTTCTCGACTTCGCTTAGTTTCTCGACTTCGCTCGAAACCCAGGATACCATCCTTCGGCTTCGCTCAGGATTGTTCAACTCAGCCAGGGATCAGATGCTCCTGTTTGCATCAAAGTTCTCCAGTTCTTTTGATACAGCATTTAAGAAGGTAGAGCCCAATGCCCCGTCAATGATGCGGTGGTCGTAGCTTAAAGAGATATACATCATGTGGCGGATGGCAATGCTGTCGCCCTGAGGTGTTTCAATAACCATGGGGCGTTTTTTAATGGCGCCCACGGCCATAATGGCTACCTGCGGCTGGTTGATGATGGGGGTGCCCATGATGCTTCCGAATGTACCTACGTTGGTGAGTGTGAATGTGCCGCCGGTGGTATCATCGGGTTTTAGTTTACCCGTACGGGCTGCATTGGCCAGGTTGTTTACCTGTTTGGTAAGCCCGGTTAAATTAAGCTGGTCGGCATTTTTAATTACCGGCACGATCAGGTTGCCGCTTGGCAAAG
The DNA here is from genome assembly GCA_035355815.1 of Ferruginibacter sp. Taxonomy (GTDB): domain Bacteria; phylum Bacteroidota; class Bacteroidia; order Chitinophagales; family Chitinophagaceae; genus Ferruginibacter. Next base: position 4,076 of record DAOQRQ010000206.1, read on the forward strand.
CGGTTGCCATGCCAATGTTCAGGTCTTTCTTTACAATGATCTTATCGCCTTCCACGCTGCTGCTGAGCCAGGGATATCGTTTAATGCATTTTACAATGGCTTCAATAAAGAGCGGGGTGAATGTGATCTTCTCGCCTTCTCTTTTTTCAAAATCCTTTTTCACTTTCTCTCTCCATAACACCAGGTTGGTAACATCGCATTCGGCAAAACTGGTTACATGCGGCGATGTATGCTTGCTGTCTACCATGTGTTTGGCAATAAGCTTGCGCATACGGTCCATTTCTATCACTTCTACGTTACCGCTGTAAACGGTTGGAACATTGTTAGAGGCGGGTTGATCATTGGTAGTTGACCTTTGGTCGGCTACTGCAACAGACGCTGTTTGCTGTGGCTGGCTTGTTACCTGCGGCCTGCTGCTTAATCCCCTGTTCGCCACATAAGACAGTATATCTTTCTTACTCACCCTTCCTTCCTGGCCGGTGCCGGGAATATTTTCCAGTTCGGCCATACCAATGCCTTCCTGCTGGGCTATGTTTAAAACAAGCGGAGAATAAAACCGTATGGCTGATTTGTTGTTAGCTGTAGCTGGTTGCCCGTTGCCGGTTGGCTGGTAGGGAATCTCTTCCACTACCCGTGCATCTTCATACACTTCTTCTTTTGGTGCAGGTGCTGGTTGTGAATTTGAAACAGCCGCATTGGCGCCCACTCTTATTTTTGCGATCACCGTGCCGATGGGCACCACGTCGTTCTCGTTGAAAAGAATTTCCTCGATCACACCTTCGGCAGTGGAAGGCACTTCGCTGTCCACTTTATCGGTAGCAATGTCTAAAACAGTCTCATCCTGTTTAATGGGGTCGCCTGGTTTTTTGTGCCATTTCAGAATAGTGGCTTCCATGATGCTTTCACCCAGTTTCGGCATTACTAAATCAACTAAACTCATATAAAAAATTGAAATTGTAAATGTAAAAAATCACAAAGCTTTTGGAGCCTTGCAGCAATCGGGTTCAAAGGTAATTATTTCCGTTTTAATTCGTGAAACTCCCGTTTAACTCTCTGCCAGTATGAATTTACGCAACAGGTTCAGTGAATTTACAGCGGTCATCTGTATGTTTCTCATCCGGTCGTACCGGAAGGATAGTTTTTGTGTGACTGTCTTCTGGTCATTGCCCACAGCAACCCAAACGGTGCCTACCGGTTTATCGGCTGTGCCGCCATCGGGCCCCATGATACCCGATACGGCAATGGCATAATCGGTCTTTAAATTCTTTAAAATTCCTCTTACCATCTGTTTTACCACTTCCTCGCTTACGGCGCCTGCGGTTTCAAGCGCCTCTTTAGCAACCCCTAATATGTCTTGTTTTACTTCATTGGCATAACTCACCACCGTGCCTTTATAAAAAGCAGAGGAACCCGGCATGGACGTAATGAGGTGTGCAATAAAGCCTCCTGTACAACTTTCGGCTGTACACATGGTCCTGCCTCTTGCTAATAACAGTTTTCCCAGCGTTTTTTCAATGGGCTCGTCTTCGTTCGTTACCAGGTGATCTTTAACAAGTGATTGCAGTGTTTCAAATAACTGTTGTACTTCATTTTCCGTTTTCTCTTTGTCAAAGCCGGTTGAGGTAAGCCGTAACCGTACCATGCCGTAATTCGGCAGGTAAGCCAGTTTGATGTGTGCCGGAAGTGATTTTTCAAAATCTTTTATCAGGTCTGCCAGAAAACTTTCGCCTGCGCCGGCGGTGAGCAATGTTCTGTGAATG
>DAOQRQ010000207.1:0-5832 GCA_035355815.1 Ferruginibacter sp.
TACTCGCCACCGGCAGCAACGAATTCCGGCAATTACAGATCCTTTCTGATGCCGTAAAACAAATGAGCGAAGGCGAGTTGCTTCAGATCCGGAAGACAAGAAAACTGAATTTTGATGAAGGGGTTTACTTCGATATCATCCGCGGTAAAACCGCTTCCCTGCTTTCTTCTGCCTGCGCCGCCGGGGCATACAGCACGAGTAATAATGAGAACACTACTGCTCAAATGAAATTGTTTGGTGAAAAAGTGGGTATTGCTTTTCAGATAAAGGACGATCTCTTCGATTACGGAAAAGATAATATCGGCAAACCAACAGGCAATGATATAAAAGAAAAGAAACTGACCCTGCCCCTGATCTATAGCTTAAATAATGTTTCTCCGCAAACCAGGCGGCAGCTGGTGTACATCATGAAAAATGAAAATAAGGATCCGGCAAAAATCAAATTCGTCATTGATGCGGTAACAGAATCGGGCGGAATTAAATATGCCACCGAAAAAATGAACAGTTACCGTGACGAGGCTTTGTCAATACTTCATTCTTTTGAAGAAAGTCCCACAAGAAAAGCATTGGAAGAACTGGTTCGTTATACCACCGACAGGAAATACTGATGAATAAATGGAAAGAAGATGGAAAATACCGGCCGCAGATAAGAACAAGGTTGACGCATTAAAAGAATCCCTCAAGATCAACCGTTCCCTATGTAATATCCTGGTAAACCGGGGTATAGATGATTATGATAAAGCCAAACAGTATTTCCGCCCGCAATGGACCCAGCTCCATGATCCCTGGCTGATGAAAGACATGGAAAAAGCTGTACGACGTATTCTTGCTGCATTTGAAAGAAAAGAAAAGATCCTGGTATTTGGCGACTATGATGTAGATGGAACCACTTCTGTTGCCTGCATGTACCGCTTTCTTTGTAAGATCTATGAACCCGCTCTTTTGGATTTTTATATCCCACACCGGTACCGGGAAGGATATGGCGTAAGTAAAATGGGCATTGACTATGCAAATGAAAACGGTTTCACATTGATCATCTCGCTTGACTGCGGTATCAAATCGGTTGATCTTATTGCCTACGCAAAACAACTGAACATTGATTTTATTGTTTGCGATCATCATTTACCCGACGCAGAAGTTCCGGTTGCAGTCGCCATCCTCAATCCAAAACAAAAAGACTGCAATTATCCATACAAGGAACTATGCGGCTGCAGCGTTGGATTTAAACTGATAACAGCGCTTGCCCAGGAACTGAGTATTGAAGAAGAACATTACCATTGCTATATCGACCTGGTAGCTGTGGCCATTGCTGCCGATATTGTGCCCATGACCGGCGAGAACAGGGTGCTGGCTTATTATGGGCTGGAAAAAATAAACAACGATCCCAACCCGGGAATAAAGGCGCTCATCTTTTTAGGAAATATCCAAAAGAAATTATCCATCAACAATGTGGTGTTTGTAATTGCTCCCCGGGTGAATGCGGCCGGCCGGATGGATGATGCAAAGAAAGCGGTGCAGATGTTTGTGGAAGAAGACTATAACAAAGCCCTCGGATATGCCGAAATGCTGCACAGTGATAACAGCGACCGGAAAGAAGCCGATAAAAGCATTACAACTGAGGCGCTGGATATCATCAATGCGGATAAAGCGCTGCAAAAAAAGAAAACTACCGTAGTATTCAAAGATCACTGGCACAAAGGCGTGGTGGGCATTGTTGCCAGCCGGCTGATTGAAACCTACTACCGGCCTACCGTGGTGCTTACCAAAAGCGGCGATATTGCTGCAGGCAGCGCCCGTAGTGTACCCGGCTTTAATTTGTATGAAGCCATCCACGCCTGCAGGGAATACCTGTTGGGTTATGGCGGCCACTTTGCCGCAGCAGGACTTTCATTATTGCCGGAAAATATTGAACCATTTGCCGCAAAGTTTGAAGAAGTGGTATCCAGCACCATTCCTGAACATTTACTGATTCCGGAAATAAATATTGATACCGAACTTTCTTTCAAGGATATTACCCAGGGTCTTTACAGTATCCTTTGCCAGATGGAGCCCTTTGGACCCGAAAATATGCGGCCTGTTTTTGTGGCAAGAAAAGTAACCGACACCGGATATTCTAAGATCGTTAAAGAAGAACATCTGCGTTTTGTGGTAAAGCAGGATAACTTCAGCTTCACCGGTATCGGTTTTAACCTGGCAGATAAATTTCCTTTATTGAAAAAACCGGTAGACCTCGTTTTTACCCTGGATGAGAACGAATGGAACGGAACCACCAGTCTCCAGTTAAAAGTAATTGACCTGCGCAGCAGTGAATAATGAAACTGTTTTCTTATATAAACTACTTTTTTTACCTGGCATGGAACTGGAATATCTCCATTGCATGGTACATCCTCCGGCAGGAAATAAAAGGAGAAAGAAAGTATGGTATACATACAACAGGTGCCGACGAACTGAAAAAGCTGGATAAAGCGGGGATCGATATTTCGCATGCCACCGTCTATATGCCCGTAAGCTATGAATTACTTGAAGATATCTTTGAACAATTGAGTCTCACCAAACCTCAAACCCCAAACCACTTCCTCGACATCGGCTGCGGTAAAGGCCGGGCCTTATGTGTAGCAGCTCACTATGGATTTAAAAAACTAACCGGCATCGATCTGTCGAAAGACCTTTGTGAAGATGCGAAAGAGAATCTTGCTCTTACAAAAAAGAAGATTCCCGGTATCGATTTTGCCATCATTAATAACGACGCCTTTTATTTTGAGATACCGGATGATGTGGATTGCATCTTCTTCTTCAATCCTTTTGACGAAACGATCATGAGCGGCGTGGTGGAAAATATACTGGAGAGTTTGCAAGCCCATCCCCGCCCGGTAAGCGTCGTCTACGTAAATCCATTGCACAAAGAATATTTTATCAATGCCGGGTTCAACGAGACCTGGCACACCCAAAAGATGAAATACCTCGAAGCTGCTATTCTTGAAAAGTAAAAAGGCCCTGAATCCCTGCTTCTAATTCCTTTAAACCATTTTCAACTACATTCAACCTTCATCAATTCATCATTTAATTTTCTCATTTCATTCTTCTTGCCGGTGGCCGTTGTTTTTACGTGCAATAATTTAGCCCCCTTAAATTATAACCATAAAAACAAAACAATGAAAAATGTACTAATGGCACTCGCTATGGTTGCTGCAATAGCGGGTACAGGTTGTAAAAAAGACAACGACGAAAACGCAGCTGCCTCATGCAATCTTCCATCAACGGCTGTGCCTGCATCCATGGTGGGTAACTGGGCCAATGGCTACAATTCCAGTACCCAGCTTGTTGACACATACAATGGTCAGCACCTGGGCAATGCCTGGCAAAGCGGCAAGTATTTCAGTTTTAGTGCCGATGGAAAACATGCGGAATTCTATTACATGGCCAATGCTGGTTTATCTTCCAGCACCGCCACCAAAGTGATCGGTACCGTTACGTTCAACCAACAGGAAGGTTCTTTTGTATTTCATGCATGCCAGGGACATTACCGCGGCTGGCAGAACGGTGTGATGACGGTTGACCGTGATGCAACAACCCAGGAACTGGCAAACAATTTAACCCAAAAGTATTTTTATTCTTTTGAAACAACGGGTGGAATTACCTGGATGCAGATCCGTTTTGATCCGGCAGGAACGCCTACGAGCTTCAGGGCAGTAAACTGATAATACTATCCCTTACACTAATGAAAACAGTGGGGCATGCAATGCATGCCCCAACCTTTAAACGTATTAAACGATTTAAACCTTTAACCGGTTCAGTTCATCAACTCCACCGTCCTGTTTATAAAACTCGTTAAACTATTCCCTTTTAACAATCCTTGCGATAACAACGCAAGATCGGCCAGGTTATGTACCACTTTCTCCTGCTTCTCTTTTTCTGTTTCGGCCAGTACGTTTTTATAAATAGCATGATTACCGTTTACCGTCAGCGTAACTTCATCGGGCATGTTTGCGTAGAAAGCGCCCATTCCACCCTGCATGGCTGCCATGTCTTTCATACGGCGCATGAATTCGGGTCTTGTGGCAACAACCGGTGGCGCTTCAGCACTCAATCCTTTTACTTCCACCGAAACATTTAATTCAGGGATCTTCACAGCAAACAGGTCTTTCAGTTTTGCTTCATCATCCTTACTCAGCACACTATCACCTCCCTCCAGCTTATCAATGATGTTGTCGATGATATCACTATCCACCCGGGTAAACTGTACATTCTCCCACTTCATTTCCATTTGATTAATGAACCCATTGTCGATGATCGTTTCCAGGTTCACTACAATGTATCCCTTTGCGGCAGCCTGTTGTATGTAGGCATCCTGCTGCACGGGGTCGGTTGTGTACAGGATCACCAGCTTTCCGTCTTTATTCTTCTGTAATGTTTCTGCAGCCAACCGGTATTCTTCCAGGGTATAGAATTTATCTTCCCTGGCATCATGCATGATGTGAAATTTGTTCGCCTTATCTAAAAACTTATCATCGGTCATCATGCCGTACTTCACAAACAAGCCCAGGCTCTCCCATTTTTCTTCAAATTGTTTGCGGTCGGTTTTAAATATCTCTTCCAGTTTATCCGCCACTTTTTTGGTGATGTGTGCATTTATCTTCTTCACGTTGGGGTCGCCCTGCAGGTAACTACGACTTACATTCAGCGGAATATCCGGGCTGTCGATCACGCCATGCATCAGCATTAAAAACTCGGGAACAATATCCTTTACCTCATCGGTTACAAAAACCTGGTTGCTGTAAAGCTGGATCTTGTCTTTCTGAATTTCGTAACTCTGTTTGATCTTAGGGAAATATAAAATACCGGTAAGGTTGAACGGATAGTCTACATTCAGGTGTATCCAGAACAGCGGTGGTTCGCCAAAGGGATATAATTCCTTATAGAAACCCTGGTAATCTTCCGTTGTTAACTCAGCTGGCTTCTTTGTCCAGGCCGGTGTGGGGTTATTGATCTGTTTATCTTCAAAGAAAATAGGAATGGGTAAGAACCGGCAGAACTTTTCCAGTACCGCTCCAACCCTGTCTGCCTCCAAAAATTCCTGGCTCTCTTCATTCAGGTGAAGTACGATATCGGTTCCCCGGTTTTCTTTCTCCACTTCCTCTAAAGTGAATTCCGGGCTGCCATCGCATTCCCATCTTACAGCCTTACTCCCTTCCCGGAAACTTTTTGAAAACACTTCCACCTTATCACTCACCATAAAGGAACTGTAAAAGCCCAGTCCAAAATGACCTATGATATTGGCCTCGTTCTGCCCCTTGTATTTTTCCAAAAATTCCTCAGCGCCGCTGAATGCCACCTGGTTCAGGTATTTGTCCACTTCCTCGCCCGTCATACCAAGCCCGGTATCACTAATGGTCAGGGTCTTTTTATCCTTGTCGATCTTGATTTCGATCTTCAAATCACCCAACTCACCCTTGGCCTCGCCAATGGAAGAAAGTGTTTTCAGTTTCTGGTTGGCATCCACGGCATTGCTCACCAGCTCCCGTAAAAAAATGTCGTGTTCACTGTACAGGAATTTTTTAATGATGGGGAAAATGTTCTCGGTCTGTACCCGTATACTGCCTTTTTGCATAGTTTGTTATTTTGAGTGCAAGTTAACAAACATAATACCAATAAGGGTTTGCTGCCAGGTTGGCATTTTAGAACATATACCTTAGTGTAATAAGAAAGAGGCTTCTAGATGAAGCCTCTTTCTTATTTATTTTCTCGCCTGGACTACAAGATCATAAACCGTTTCTTATCGCTGAAATCCTGGCTTACGATCTGGATGCTGTAAGCGCCTGTTCCGATATTGGC
>DAOQRQ010000208.1:0-5814 GCA_035355815.1 Ferruginibacter sp.
GCTGCTTTTTATCCCAGCCCAGTTTTTCCATGAAGTGAACATAATTGGGCAGGCCGCTGCGGTGATTGAGCAATGTGCGGATGGTAACGCCGGGATAGTTGAACTCAGGGAAATATTTTACATATTCATCATCCAGGTTCAGTTTTCCATCCTGCAGCAGTTTTAAAATGCCCATGGCGGTAAATGTTTTGGAAACCGAAGCGATGTGCAGGGGAGTGGTATCTGTGATGGGATCGGTGCCGGGTATATGTATGGTGCCGGCATATTTTTCAAAAACAATATTACCGTTCTTTGCCACCAGCATGCCGCCGTTGAATCCTCTTGGCGCCAGAACAGAGTCGTACCAAAGCCGGCAGGCTTCTCTTATCCTTTCTTTTTCCTGCGGGGAGATGGAAACAGGTTCGGGCAGTTTTACAGCAGACACCGCCGTACTGCCTTTTTTGCCTGGTTTGTTTTGCTGGCTGCATCCTGCGGGCACGCAGAAAACCACAGCAATGAAGAAGCCGTAAAAGAAGCATCGGGATATTGATTGCATGCAACCTAGCTTTAGATAGAATATATTTGTGCAAAATACGCTGTTATCGTCATGGCAGAAAATAAAAAAACAAGTTACCCGAAAGAAAAGATCAGCATCCTTTTTTTAGAGAATATCAGCGATACGGCTGTAAAACATTTCAATGCTTCCGGCTATGCCAATGTAAAAAAGATAAACGGCGCAATGAGTGAGGAAGAACTGATTGCCGCCGTGAAAAATGTTCACCTGCTGGGTATCCGAAGTAAAACGCAGATAACAAAAAGGGTATTGGATGCAGCAGAAAAACTGCAGGCCATTGGTTGTTTCTGCATTGGCGTTAACCAGGTTGACCTGAAGGCAGCCACTAAGAACGGGGTAGCCGTTTTTAATGCGCCGTACAGTAATACAAGAAGTGTGGCCGAACTGGTGATCGGCGCTTCCATCATACTCATCCGGAAGATCATTGATAAAAATAAAGCGGCCCATGAAGGCAGGTGGATGAAGGATGCCAGCGGCAGTTATGAGTTGAGAGGAAAAACGCTGGGCATTATCGGCTACGGCAATATCGGTAAGCAGGTAAGTGTGATGGCCGAAAGCTTAGGCATGAAAGTTATTTTCTACGACGTGGAAACCAAATTGCCCTTAGGTAACGCCGAGTCGAGAAAAAGTCTGAAGGAAGTACTCAGCAGTTCCGATATCATCACGCTGCATGTTCCTGAATTAGAGAGTACCAAAAATCTTATCAGCAGGAACACGCTGAAATATTTTAAGAAAGGAAGTATTTTAATAAACTATGCCAGGGGAGAAGTGGTTGACCTGGAAGCCTTGCGTAAGGCATTGCAGGAAGGGCAACTGGGTGGCGCTGCGGTAGATGTATTCCCGGTGGAGCCGGAAAAGAATGGTGATCCCTTTGTTTCTCCTTTACAGGGGTTGAACAATGTATTGCTTACGCCGCATATCGGCGGCAGTACGCAGGAAGCCCAGCATAATATCGGCGAAGATGTGAGCGCCAAACTTTTTAATTACCTCGAAAGGGGTACCAGCACAGGCTCTCACAGCATACCCGAACTGGCATTGCCGCCGCAGGAAGGTACACACCGCATACTGCATATACATAATAATGTACCCGGTGTTCTTTCCGAAATAAATACACAATTGAGTAAGAACAAGATAAATATCCTGGGACAGTATCTTAAAACAAACGATGCCATCGGTTACGTGGTGCTGGACGTTGATAAGAACATCAGCAAAAATGCACTAGACCTTTTGCGCAATGTAAAAGCCACGATCAAAGTGAGGATGCTGTATTAGGTTTTACAGATGGCAACACAACAGAGATTTTGGTTCCCTTGCCCTTTCCGGCCGGGTCGTCGGGACGGGCTTTTTCACTTTCAATTTGTAAGGTGGCTCCCATGATCTTCACCAGGTCTTTAATGATGAGATAGCCCAGGCCATTCCCTTTTCGGTTATCAATATTGGCGGAAGAGATGATGAACTGGTCGGCCATGATGTTCTTGATCTGTTCCGGTGTCATTCCAACGCCTTCGTCGCTCACACTGATCACTACCTGTTCGTTCTTTTGTTCGGCTGCAATAATTACCGAACCATTCTCCGAAAAATTGATGGCATTGGTAAGCAGGTTATAGATGAGGATCTTCAGCGGTTCAAAGAACTGGTAAATCAACTGGTCTTGATTTACTTTATTCTCCAGCGTAAGTTTTTTTTGTTTGGCCAGTGAATTAAGCACACCCAGCACCTGGTTAACCAGTTCGTGCAGGTTGAAAGTTTCTTTTGCCAACCGCCGGTTCTCGTTCTGGTATTTTATCCAGTTGAGAATATTGGTACTTAACAGTTGCAGTTCCTGCGACGTATTCGTCATCTCCCGTATCGTTTCCATCTGCAGTTCATCCGGCATTAAATTTCTTTTTTCAATCAGGTTCTTGCCGGCAACGGTTACAAATTTCAGGGGCGTTACAATGTCGTGACTGATGATAGAGATCAGTCTTGTTTTGATGGTGTCGTTCTTTTCCAGTATCTCATTTTGTTCCTGCAACTCTTTTGTTTTTTCTGCTACCTGTTTTTCTAATCTGCGCTGACTTATTTTATACTGCCTGGTACGTATGTGCAGGATGAGCAGGGTAATACCCAGCAATGCTAAAAGGCACAGGGCATAAAACCACCATTGTTTGTGCCAGGGCGTACTGATGCTGAACCGAATGGTCTTGTACGTATAGTTATTTATGCCGAACCCGTTCAGCTTTCTAATGCGCAGGGTATAATTGCCCGAACGGAGGTTGCCAAGCCGTATCACCGCATCGTTGCCTGTATTTACGGGTTTCCAGTTCAGTGTATCGTTCAGTTGATAATCGATGTAAATATTTTCTTTATTGCACCAGGATGAAAAACCAAGTTCGATGACCACTTCCTGTGTTTGTGGCGGTAATTTTTTTAAAGAGATGGAATCGGCATTTACTTTTTCATTATCCACCAGTATCTCATCTATAAAAATTTCGCCCGATGGCAGGATGGGCGTTGCTTTATCCGGGTTCACCCACAACAGGCCATCCATGCTGGGAAACGAAATGGTTTTATCTCTCAGGCGCAATGCACAGGGCGTACATCCGCCATTCAGTTCAGTCATTTCCATGCCGTCCTTCTTGCCGAAGTAGTGATAATATACAGACGGGCTGTTGTGTTCAAATGCATCAATAAGTTCCGATAAACTTGCTTTGAACAAACCCCGGTTGGTACTGATCCAGCAATAGCCCTCCTCATCCGGCACAAAGCAATGCGGATATAATAAATACCGGTTCTTATCAAGCGGCATGGATCTGATCACCCCGTTCTTATAAATATAAAAGCCCGAACCATAGGTACCGAAGAATACATAGTCTTTGTATTTCCAGATGCTGCGCACACAGATATTCTCTTTGGTAAAGATGCTGTCTAACTGGTGGGTAATGGTATTGAAACGCAATAATCCCGAACAGGTGGCAACTGCCAGTATTCCCGGACTGATCTCGGTAAAATCAAAAGTTACCGTGCCTGCCATTTCTTTTGGGTAGCGATAAAGAAACAGCAGGCTGTCTCCGTCAAGGATGCCAACGCCGTTCATGTTGGCGATGTAGATGCGGCCACCCGATTCTGTTACCACGTCGCCCCATTTTATTTTGGGATACACTTTTGTCTGGCCCGTGGCTTCCATGTATTCGCACAGACAGTTATAGCCAACCTCTTTTCTTAATTGCGTATACCACAATGAGCCCGGGCGGGTATGAGAAATATTAAAGGAGAATTTTCCCTGTATGGGTAAATTCCTTTCATCGGTTACGTGGTCTCCGATTATATCGCTTTCATTTGTAAGTATATTTCCATCCGGCAATTCAACCTGGGAATAATACGAGTTGCGGTTCTTGGAGTTGAGGTTATTCCTTTTTTTAGACTCCACCCTGTTCTGGTTGATAACAATAAGCCCTTTAGATTCTGTTCCGATGAAAAGCAGATTATTCTTTTCGCTGTATTGTACCGACCTGATGTAAGAACCGGGCGGAATGCCCGTGGAAATAAGTTTCGCTGTTATTGAACTGCCGTCGTAAGTTAACAGCCATGCTTTTTCCCCTTCGATCAGTACCGGGTTCTTCATTCCTGTTTGCCAGAATAAGCTGTTGCTGTTGGTAAATGACTTTAACAGGGTATTGCCATTGCCGGTAAGGGGAACAGGCAACAGGGTTTGTTCTTTTATGTTTACCCGGAAGATGTTTTTTTTGTTGTTGATCAGGAAATAATTTCCGCTGATCTTAAAAATGCTGTTCACATTCCCTTTCTCATATGGCTGGATTAGAGGATCCTTTAAACTGATCGAGAAATAAAACAGGTTGCCCTGGTTAAGGATGAGGCAGGAAGTGTCAGAAATGGGAACTATTTTACTGAAGCCGGATGAAAACCCGGCAGGCTTTTGTATGTTGATATTTCTGCTAAAGAAAGTATCCGATACGCCCACGAGGTAATAGTGGTTGATATTAGGATTGATGCTGCTGTTGGTGGCCGACCTTTTCCAGAGAACCGGTTTGCTTTTATCAATATAAAAAATATTGCCGGGCTGATCGGAGGTATAAATTCTTCCGGCGTTGTTCTGTACCAGGAAGAGCATTCGCTCTGATGCGATGCCAGGCATGTTCTCCTTGGTGTACGATTTAAAATCCACTCCATTGAACCGTACAATGCCGGCTTCGGTAGCCATCCATAAAAATTCATTCTTTTCATCCCATTGCAAACCTTTGATGCCGTTCGATGGCAATCCGTTATCGGTGGTGTATTGCTGGATATGTGCATTGATAACGGGCTGGGCCGGTACCGGGGGCGTGCTGATAAGGAAACAGGCAATAAGGACCAGAAGTTTTGGCATAAGAATTTACAATAACCAAGTTACTGCATCCGGCTCAATAATTCACATTGTAAAGCGTGGCCAGTTCCATCAGTTCCTTGATATTGCCCGCCGTTGTTTTTTCAAAGATGCGGTTCTTGATGGTGGAGATGGTGTTCATCTTCAGGTTGAGGGTGTCGGCAATCTCTTTGGTGCCGATGCCCTTGAGTATGTAATGGAGTATTTCCAGTTCCCTTGGCGCCAGGGCGGTAAAGGGATTATCGTGGTGCTGGATATTGTTGCGGCGAACCGGTTCTTCGTTGTGCAGGAATTTCTGCAGTACCTGTACCATCTCTTCTTCACCGATGGCTTTAGACATATAGTGATTGATGCCGTATTGTTTCAATGCTTCGCCGTATATCTCGGCCGGCTGCATCGAAAAAATAAGAATGCGCAGATCCGGGTAAACCCGGCGTATGTTGGGGATCACTTCTAAGGTACTTCCATCCGATAAAATAATGTCAAGCACCAGGTGGGTGTATTTATTTTTCACCAGTTCCTTCATCAGGTCGTTGCAGGTGGCCACTTCCTGAATATCGGTATAACCAAGCGTAAGCTGCATGTGCAGTTTAAGCCCCTTGCGTATCATGCTGTGATCGTCTGCTATCAGTATTTTCGGCTGCATCTGTTGTTTTACTGTTTCCTTTTCTGCTATTAAAGTTCTGTAATTTCTGTCAACGGTTTGTAGAATTTATTCTGCTTTTACATTACCTGATCAAAACAAAACTTCCTTTCTCCACCTGCGCATCCGGGTAATTGGGTGCGCTGTAGGTAACTATATATATAAAGCCGCCCGCTTGCACGTCATTGCCTTTCAGTTTTCCATCCCATCCCGTGTTCTTATCACTGGTTTCAAAAACCAACTGGCCGTAGCGGT
>DAOQRQ010000209.1:0-5719 GCA_035355815.1 Ferruginibacter sp.
GCCTGGTTCCATCTACGGTTCCGGAATATACCCAAATGCATTTTGCGGATGGCTATTTCAGGGATTCGCCGGAGTGGGGAAGTAATGTCGTTCTTTTTCCATGGAGTTTGTACCAGTGGTATGACGATAAGGAAGAGTTGACAGACAATTACCCCGCCATGCAAAAGTATGTTGACTACCTGCGTACAAAAGACAGCAGCCATTTGCTGATGTATGGTTTAAGTGATTGGTACGATCTTGGTCCTAACCGCCCGGGCTTTTGTCAGCTTACACCCATGGGCTTAACCGCCACTGCTTATTATTACAACGACCTGGTCGTTATGAAAAAAACAGCAGCATTGCTTGGTAAACAAAATGATATTATAAAATATGGAAGATGGGCCGATACGGTGAAGCTGGCTTTTAATAAAATGTTTTATCATGCAGATACAAAACAATACGGCAGCGGAAGCCAGACATCCAATGCCATGGCTGTAAGCATGGGTCTGGTAAATGAAAAGGATAAAGATGCGGTGATTGAAAATATTGTAAAAGATATTCAGCAACGTAACTACAGGTTAACAAGCGGTGATATTGGGTTTCATTACCTGCTGAAAGTATTGACTGATGCCGGGCGGAATGACATCATTTATAAAATGAATAACCGTACCGATGTGCCGGGTTATGGGTTCCAGGTAGTGAATGGTGCGACTGCGCTTACAGAATCCTGGCAGGGGTTGCCCATTGTAAGCAATAACCATTTAATGCTGGGGCATTTGATGCAGTGGTTTTACGAAGGACTCGCCGGGATATCGCAGGCAGAGAATAGTGTGGGTTATAAAAGCATTATTATCCGTCCGCAGGTAGTGGGCGATATCACCCATGCGGCTGCAGGTTTTCAATCGCCTTATGGTGAAATAAAGTCTGCCTGGAAAAAGAAGGATAACAATTTTGAGTTGAATGTTACTATTCCGGTGAACAGTATGGCTACAATTTACTTACCCCAAACTGCCAAAGCAATCAAAGTTGGTTCTGGTACATACAATTATCAGGTTACACTAAAGTAATTATAATGTGAAAAAAAAGTATTGCATTTTATTCCTGGTCTTATTGCTGTTGCAAAATTCATCTGCACAATCGCCACGGAGTGTGATTGATTTCAATAATGACTGGAAATTCTTTTTAGGAAATGACAGCAATGCCTTCAGGATAAACTATAATGATGCAGCCTGGAGAAAATTATCGCTGCCGCATGACTGGAGCATTGAAAGCGATTTTAGTAAAGATGCACCAGCCACTAACCAGGGCGGCTCATTGCCCGGGGGTATTGGTTGGTATAGAAAATCATTTACTGTTCCAGCATCATCAAAAAATAAAAATGTAAGTATTGAATTTGATGGTGTGTATAAGAACAGTGAAGTATGGATCAATGGCCGCTACCTTGGCAAGCGGCCTTATGGATACAGTAGTTTTTCTTACGATGTAACGGCTCATTTATTTTTTAATAAGCCAAATGTACTTGCTGTAAAAGTAGACAACAGCCAGCAGCCGGATTCAAGATGGTATACAGGGAGTGGTATTTACCGGGATGTAAAACTCGTTAGCTATGGAAATATCTTTATTGAAGAGCATGGGATTTTTATAACAACGAAAAATATTAACGGCCAAAAGGCAACACTTGAACTTACTGTTTCATTGAATACAAAGCATAAGGTTGATCAGCCAATAAAAATACTGGTATCGGTTATTGATAATAAAGGAAGGATTGTTAAGCAATCAGAACCTGTTAGTATGGATCTCTATTTTGACGGTGGGACACTGGTAAAAAAGATCATACTTGATAATCCGGTCTTATGGTCTGTAAAGAATCCTGCACTGTATAAAGTAAAAGTACAAATCGAAAAAGATAAAAGAATTGTTGATGAAGTTGTAACCAATTTTGGAATCAGGTCTTTCAATTTTGATGCTGATAAGGGATTTTTTCTTAACGGGGAGCTAATGAAACTATATGGTGTTTGTATGCACCACGACCTTGGTGCTTTAGGAACTGCCTTCAATAAAACGGCCGCAAAAAGACAATTAAACATTTTAAAAGAAATGGGTTGTAATGCCATCCGGTTTTCACACAACCCTCCTGCAAGCGCTGTACTTGACCTTTGCGATGAGATGGGATTTCTTGTAATTGATGAGGCATTTGATATGTGGAAGAAGAAAAAAAACAAGTTTGATTATCATAAGGATTTTGCTGAGTGGCATAAAAACGACCTGGAGGCAATGGTATATCGTGACAGAAACCATCCATCCATAATAGCCTGGAGCATTGGCAACGAAATACGGGAACAGTTTGACAGCACGGGTAATTCAATTACAAAGGAATTGGTTGCTATTGTAAAACAGATCGATGTTTCAAGACCTGTAACCACAGCATTAACAGAAACAATGCCCGAGAAAAATTTTATCACCAGGGCTAATTCATTGGATCTGCTTGGGTTCAATTACAAGTATTATGATTACGCAGTTTTGCCCGATCGTTTTCCCGGGCAAAAATTTATCGCTACAGAAATAGCCTCTGCTTTGTCAACAAGAGGCGTGTATGAATTTCCATCAGACAGTATGAGAGTATGGCCGCCCGATTACAAAGCGCAGGATACATTTAAAGGCAATAAAGACTTTACTGCATCAGCCTACGACAACACTTATGCTTATTGGGGCGGTACACATGAAAAAACATGGCAGGCTGTAAAAAAATATCCGCACATGGCCGGCATATTTGTTTGGAGCGGGTTCGACTTTTTAGGGGAGCCATTGCCGTACCCGGCATTCCCGGCAAGAAGCTCTTACTATGGCATCATTGACCTGGCCGGTTTCCCCAAGGATGTATATTATATGTATCAAAGTGAGTGGACCAATAAGCCGGTGCTGCATTTATTTCCTCACTGGAACTGGAGCAAAGGCGATATGGTAGATATATGGACCTATTATAACAACGCAGATGAAGTAGAACTGTTTGTGAATAACAGGTCCGTTGGTAAGCGAAGCAAAACAGACAGCACCCTGCATGTAATGTGGCGTGTTCCTTTTGAACCGGGTGTCTTAAAAGCAATTTCAAGAAAGAACGGGAAAACCGTTTTAATAAAAGAAATTAAAACGGCCGGTAAACCGGCAAAAATAGAATTGATGGCCGACCGGAAAGCGATCAGGGCGGGTGGTAAGGACTTGTGTTTTATAACGGCAAGGATTGTTGATGCCGCTGGCAACCCCGTGCCTGGTGCCAATAACCTGATCCATTTTTCCATTTCGGGCAACGCAAAGATTACCGGAACCGATAATGGATACCAGGCAGATACGGTTTCACTGACCAGTCATAAAAGGCAGGCCTGGAAAGGTATGGCCCTGGTTATGGTAAGGTCATCTGTTAAAAAGGGGAATAGTACATTAACCGCCCGCTCTCCCGGCCTGGTTCCGGCAACGATTGCGTTGAAGATAGCTGATTAGCACTGCTTGCGACTGTTTTAAATCTTCGTTACCTTTTTTTGAAAATAGTAAAATCTTACATCTTTATAACAAAACCTTACATTGTTGCGCCATAGGGGCGCCAGTACCTTTAGTTTCAATAAATGGATATTCTTTATTAGCCATTTATCAACGATTAAATCACGCTAATGAAAAGGTTTCAGCTTGCTGTTATGAAGGTTCGATCTACAGGTGTTATTGAAACCGGCAGGCATTGCTTTTCACTGCATTCCTTCATTTCTTTCCGTTTACCCTTTGCAAAAATGATCTTACCGGCAATTGCCTTGTTGTACAGTGTTGTTGGTAATGCACAACAGGGGGCTGCCGATACTGCCTACCAGAAAGTTATTGCCGAGCGAACCGGGAAGATCATTAATACACTTGGTATTGCTGACCCGGACCTGTATAAAAAGGCACAGCAGGTGGTGGCCGGTCAGTATTTCAAATTAAATGCTGTTCATGACAACAGTAAGGCATCCATCGCAGCCATAAAAGCAAAACAACTTACCACCGATGAAACAAATGAGGCGGTGAAGCAGGAAGACGAAAAGAAAGCAACCGCATTAAAGCAACTGCATGTTGTTTTTATTGCTCAGTTACAGGAAATACTAACAGAAGAACAGATAGAAAAAGTAAAAGACGGAATGACCTACCGGATATTGCCGGTTACCTGGGCGGCCTACCTGGATATGCTTCAGAATTTAACCCGGGAACAAAAGGATAAGATGTATGCCTGGCTGCTTGAAGCAAGAGAACTTGCCATGGATGAGGGTTCCAGCGACAGGAAACATGCGGTATTCGGTAAATACAAAGGACGTATCAATAATTATTTATCGGCACAGGGCTATGACATGAAGAAGGAGAGCGAGGAGTGGGCCAAACGGGTACAGGCCGCAAAAGAAGCGAAACAGAATTCTAACTACTAATAAACGATTTCATTTTTTTTCAAAACCAAAGCTATATGACAAAGCATCATTTAAGGAAGGTACTGCTCCTCCAGTTTTTATTACTGCTTGGCTGCATATCATTTGCCCAACAAAAAACGGTTACCGGTAAGGTATTGGATGCAGATGGTAATCCGTTACCCGGCGTTACGGTAGGGATAAAGGGTACCAATACAAATGTGCAGACCATTGCCGACGGATCTTTCTCCATCACTGTTCCATCCAATCAAACGGTGCTTAAATTTTCCAGCGCCGGTATGAAGTATGAAGAACATACGGTTGGCAGCAGATCAACGATCGTAATTAAAATGGAGAAAGACATCAAATTAATGGATGATGTGGTGGTGGTAGGTTACGGCACCAAGAAACGAGTGAATGTACAGGGAGCTGTCTCCACCATTAAGGCCACAGAGATCGAGGATTTACCAGTCGCCAATTTAGGTACGGCTCTGATTAACAGGGTACCCGGTGTTTCGGTGAACTATGCATCAGGAAAGCCGGGGTCTACTACGGAAATTAATATCCGTAATTCAGTTTCTTTTCCGGGCGGACTTAGTGGAGCTGGAACTCAGCCACTATATGTGATTGATGGAATCGTGGTAAACCCCACTGTTTATAACCAGTCACCTAATCCGGACTTTTTCGAGAACCTGGATGCCAGCCAGATCGAAGACATCACCTTTTTAAAAGATGCCTCAGCAGCTATCTACGGTGCAGCTGGTGCAAAAGGCGTAGTACTCATCACCACCAAAAAAGGAAAAATTGGTAAGCCGAAACTTTCTTATACCGGTTATTACGGTGTTTCAACAGAAGCAGTGAAGACCAAAACCATGACGGCATATGAACACGCTAAGATGCTGAATGACGGTTTTGCATTAAATAACCGGCCTTATAGTGAGCGCTTCTCCGATGCAGACCTGAGCAGGCTTGCTGCTATGCCGGACAGGAGCTGGTACGATGATTTCTGGGAAAGAGGTAAAGTGATGAGACATACGCTGAATATTTCGGGCGGATCTGAAAGGGTGACATTTTTTGCCGGTGGTAATTATTACAATGAAAAAGGGAATTTCGGAGGTATCGAGGTGGATAAATACAGTATACGTGCCGGAATGGATGCCAAAATAACAAGTGGACTTACTGCTAACCTGAGTTTCTCATCCGATTTTAATCACGAAGAAAGAGGAACACTAAAAGGCTCAAATCCCGAAACTGATGACCAGTCTATCAGGGCTTTGTACCTTACCCCCAAATGGGTTCCTGCTACCATTAATGGTACCCCAACA
>DAOQRQ010000210.1:0-5673 GCA_035355815.1 Ferruginibacter sp.
TGTAGGAACGTACGCTGTTATTTTTCTGTCTGAAGTGCTGAGCCTGATCAGGCCATTAGTAAGCAGGCCCCATACTGTTTGATCTTTGTCAATGACCGTTTTTAATACCCGCTGATAGATATTGTTCTGCCTGGTCAGGTTTTCAACAATGGGTATTCCGTTTTTTAGACTGATCTTATCAAGCCCGGAAGCGCTGCTGGCCCAGATATGATTATCCTTGTCGCACGAGAGATGAAAAATAAAATCATCCGATAATCCTGACCCGACACTGATCGTAAATTTTTCTTTAAGCATTTCATTCTTCAGGCTGAATACATGAAGGCCATGTATCCTTGTGCCGATCCAGATATTGTCATCCTTATCAATAGTGACCGACCGGGGCGAAAAACCAGCAAGTTCTTTCGAGAACTTCTTTTTCTCAACAAGGTAATTGGCCGGGTTACCTGTTACTGTTTGGTACATGACTAATTCCTGCTCTCGGGTGGCCACCCAGATATTTCTTTTACTGTCAAGGGCTGCATGATCGGCAAACAAATTCAATTTTACCCGGTTAATGGTTTTACCATCTATCAAAGCAGTCAGGTAATATTTTCCGCACAGGATAAGGTTCCCGTTGCCGTCCACCAGCGAACTACGGAACCCCGAAGAGTCAGTAAAAACAGCTTCGGGATACAGGGTGGTTCCTTTCAGTACCATTTTATAGATCGTATACGCCGCTATACCAAAAGTTCCATGGGCCGTTTCTACAAGCTCCCTGATCTCATTTGCTTTTTTAACCTCGAAATATCGGACCTCCTTATTTGGAATTACAGAAGCCAGCCTTGCATTTTTAGCGGAGTAAAACAGCAACCTGCCATTATTTCCACCGGTGGATATCTCGCTTATGGCCGGCATACTGAATGGGTCCTCTGTAAAAGAAATATCACTATGCACTAGTTTATTCACCCCTGCATTATTCGTTGCAATCCAGGTGATCCCCTCCCGGTCCTGAAAAATGTATTCAATATATGCCATGCTCAACCCCGATGCTGTTGTAAAGGAAGTGATATTACCATCCGGTGCTGCTTTCACTAAAACCGTACTTTGATCTCCCATCCAGCAATTTCCCTGATGATCAAAACCAATAAAGCCACAGCCCAGGCTTTTTAATTTTCCGAACCTGGCGGGAAGCTCTTCCAGGATAATCTTATCCTTTCTTATCCCCTCATAGTTCACGGATAAAATATCCCTGCCGGTACATACCCAGATACGCCCATCCTCAGCCACGTCAACAGTATAGATATCTTTTGCTTCAGCCGTGATCTTTTTACTGAACTTATTGTACAGGTACAATGGCAGCCGTTCATCCGACACATTTGAATTGTCACGCATCACCAGCAAATGACCGCCAATGGAATGGATGCGCAGGATAAAAGAATTGATGTCCTTCCCTTTGGTATCAACAAAGGGAAGTTTCACGAACCTGTCTTTATCAACGAAGTATAGACCCTGGTCAGTTGCAGCGTACAGACTCCCATTTTCATCCCGAAGCAATTGGTTGATGACCGGGACAGTCGGGTCTTTTAAAGCTACCGTTTTCAGCTGCCCATTCACCAGGCAATTTATTTTGTTGCTGTTGGTGACGATCCATACCGAATCATCGCCCATTTCCATCACACAATTCACAATATCAAAAGCAAGCCCGTTACGGGAAGTATAATTAATGAAACGGGAGCCGTCATACACACTCAGCCCGTTCACCGATGTAAAATAAAGCCGGCCTTTACTATCCTGGTAAATACTGCGTACCTGGTTACTGATCAATCCTTCCCTGGGTGTATAGTGCATAAAGGGATATTGCTGTGCCAGGCAACTGGCAACCATCAAAAAAAAGGCAAGAGTAGCTAAAGTTGGCCGCACATTTAAAGTTAGGCAGATTATTGTTGATTACCGGGATAAAACTGTACGGGCAGCTCCGCATATTTAGATGCTATTGGTAATTCTATGTTGAGAATATGTTGACCAGGATGAAAGTTATAACCAGTTCTCCCACACGGTGTAATACCGGGCAGCATTTTCCCGGGAACAATAATCTGTTCTTTATCAAAACTACCTTTCATGAAAAGATTAATTGCCTGTGCGATCGCCATTGCCCTGTTTTTCAGCATCTATGGTTGTAAAAAAGACAAACCGGAAAATACAAATGCCGGTATCCGGGTACTGAATGCCACGCCCTGGGTAATGTATGATTGTACGGTTGACCCCATCGGCACTTTATCAAACACCCCAAGTACAAAAGCGCATAACTACGGCCAGGTAGATATCAATTCAGCAAGTAATTACCATGTATTTGATGCCGCATACCGGTATGCCTGGATAAACCTGACCATGAATAATAAAACATACGGAATACGCCCCTACGATTATACAGGAGAAACCCGGCTGACAGAGGGGAATTATTCGTACAGGATCACATACGACCCGATCCTGAACAGGATATCCCTTGAACTGATCAAGGATTGAACCACCTGCAAACAGCCTGGCAATAAAAAACTCCGGCCTAACCGGAGTTCATACCCAGACAAAATAAAAAACGATTTTATTTTACCGGAACCAGGCTAATGGCGCATCCGCCGCTGGTTGCCAGTTTTAAGGTCAATGTTGTTTTACTATCTACCACCTGTTTGGTTATTTCATATGCCGCCGGATTCTTATCATAGCTGGCATCATCCGCATCGGCATAAATGATGGCATTGTATTTTTTACCAGGATCTAAAAATCCCAAATCAACGGTTGTAGTTCTTGCATTTTCATCGGTAATGGAACCAATGAACCAATTATCTTTTCCTTTTGCTTTTCTTGCCACGGTGAGGTAATCGCCGGGTTCGGCTTCTAAATATTTACTGTCGTCCCAGTCAACCGCTACATCTTTAATGAACTGAAAGGCATCCATTTTCTTTTCATATGCCTCCGGCAGATCGGCAGCCATTTGTAACGGACTGCAGATGGTTACATACAGCGCCAGTTGTTTTGCCAGCGTGGTATGAATGGTCTCTTTTTTATTCTTATCCCAGTAATTCAATTCCAGCTGAAAAATACCCGGTGTATAATCCATTGGTCCGCCCATAAAACGGGTGAAGGGAAGGATCACATCATGATCGGGAAAATTACCGTTGCTCCAAGCGTTGAACTCCATGCCTCTTGCCGCTTCACAGGCAAGCCAGTTGGGATAGGTACGATGAAGCCCCGTAGGCCTTACCGGTTCGTGTGCATCCAGCATGATCTTATACGAAGCTGTTTTCTTTGCTACCCGCAGGTAATGATTCACCATCCACTGCCCGTCGTGGTGTTCGCCACGGGGAATGATATGACCAACGTATCCTGTCTTCACCGCATCGTATCCGAACTTTTTCATGAAGCGGTATGCGGTATCCATCTGCCGTTCGTAATTGGTAACAGAAGCCGAGGTTTCGTGGTGCATGATGATCTTTACTTTTTTGGAAGCGGCGTATTGCTGCAGTTCCTTCACATTAAAATCAGGATAGGGCGTTACAAAGTCGAACACATTTTCTTTGAACTGGCCAAACCAGTCTTCCCAGCCGGTGTTCCATCCTTCCACCAGCACGCCGTCGAAACCATGTTTGGCCGCAAAGTCGATGTACCGTTTTACATTGGCCGTGGTGGCACCGTGTTTGCCTGTTGGTTTAAGCCCGGCTGCATCAAAACTGGTGGCATTCTGGCTGCCGGCATAGTCCCAGGTTGATTTTCCGATGTGCATCTCCCACCAAACACCAACATATTTTGTTGGTTTGATCCAGGAAGGATCTTTAATAGTGGAAGGATCATTGAGGTTAAGGATGGTATGCGAAGCAAGAATATCGGTAGCCTTGTCGGATACGATGATGGTTCGCCAGGGCGTTTTTGCCGGCGCCTGCAGATAAGCCTTGTTGCCCAACGCATCGGGAACAAGCACCGAAGTAAGCGTGAAGTTTGATTTATTAATGACCAGGTTCATGGCAGGATAATTCACCAGGGCTGCTTCATGAATGTTAATGTATAAACCGTCCTTTGATTTCATCATCAGCGGTGTTTGCGCCGAATTGGTATCAAAGAACTGGTGAGCGTAGATATTGGCTGCATACTTAGGATTCTCGCCATTCACTTCACTCAGGTTAGAGGTATTCTGGTTGAACTCATTACTGTCGAAATCGCCGGGTATCCAGAATGCCTTGTGATCGCCGGTGAGATGAAACTGTGTTGCCTCGTCTTTTACGATAAAGTGAGTAAGGTTCTTTTGCTCGGGAAATTCAAAGCGGAAACCAAGTCCGTCGTCAAATACTTTAAAGATGATGTTGAAGCTGATGGCCTTCTCTCCTTTTTGAGAAAGTGAAACGTTTAACTGGTTGTAATGATCCCTGATCTCTTTCACATCGCCCCAAACGGGTTTCCATTTGGTATCGTTGCTGGTTTGTGTGGAGGAAGTAATGGTAAGTCCTTCTTTAAGTGTAGGTAGTGGCTGGTCGTTGGTGGTGGTCTTTAAATCAAAGCCCAGCGAAGAAGGAAGCACCACCGCCTTGTTCTTATAGGTTAACTCATACATGGCTGTACCCTTGTCGTTCAACCAGAAATTCAACTGAATATTTTTATTGGGAGAGTTTACCGTGGTCCTGGTCTGCGCATGAATTCCAAAAATTAAAAACAGGGAAACACTAACAAGAAGGGTTCTCTTTAAAAGCATGTCAATCGTTTTAGGGCATAAATCTAACACATTAATGTGTAAAATTTACACACGTCTAATTTTTATTGAAAAAATTCCGGAAGAAGAGCAGGTGAAAAGGAAGAGAACGGCGCCAGTAATTCCAGTCGTGAACGCCTGGCTTTTCGGCATATTCATGTGGTATCTTAAGTGCCAGCATTTTTTGATGAAGCCTGCGGTTTCCCTCAATGAAAATATCGCCAATGCCGCAGTCAAAAAGAATGGCAACAGGCGTACGGGTGTATTTATCAATGATGCCGGTGAGGGAATAATCGGTCCAGTTCTGTAGGTAGGTAAGCGTATCCCCTATCCGCAAGGGTACATCAAAACGATAGCCCACTTCTTTCATATCCAGTCCGCCGCTCATGCTTCCGGCTGCTCCGAAAATATCCGGATGACGGAGTGCAAGGAATAAAGCGCCGTGGCCACCCATGCTAAGCCCGGTGATGGCACGATGTTTTTTATCAGGTATGCTGCGGTAATGCTTATCGATATAATCAACCACTTCATTTGCGATATGCGTCTCGTACCGACTGGTAGTATCAAACGGACTATCAAAATACCAGCTGCTTTTACCGCCATCGGGGCATACGATGATGGTTTGATACGCATCGGCATAGCCCAGCAGTTGCGGTTCCCGGATGATCCAGTTGCTGTACCATCCATCATAGCCATGCAACAGGTAAACAACAGGAAACCTGTTTGTCTTTTTTTTATAATTACCCGGTTTTATAACAACGGCCTTTATTTGTTTCTGCATGCTGTTGCTGTAAATGGAAACCGTATCAACCGTACCGGCCCGGGTGGGGAGGATAGAAAGTATAAAAAGTATACAAAGTAACAGGCGAACAAAAAACGGCCGGCAGGTCTTCTTTATCATTCAAACTTATTTGAACTTCAAGCTAAGTTCTTTCACTGTTTTTTCCAATTCTTCGATC
>DAOQRQ010000211.1:0-5653 GCA_035355815.1 Ferruginibacter sp.
AGTTATAACCTCATTCCGTATATTGGTAAATATGCTCACTTCAATGAAGTGTACCCGGGAGAGAAAGGAAAGCTGGATATGGATTACTGGGTGTTGCAGGAGAACCTGGAAAAAGCCAAAGAGCAATTCAAAGATGCCCCGAGGATGATGAAGGCTTTTGAACACTGGTTTGGCCCCTATCCTTTTTATGAAGACGGGTATAAACTGGTGCAGGCGCCCCACCTGGGCATGGAACACCAGAGCGCTACTGCCTATGGCAATGGTTTTAGGAACGGGTACATGGGTTCCGACCTGAGCGGCAGTGGCTGGGGATTGAAATGGGATTTTATCATTGTACACGAAAGCGGGCACGAGTGGTTTGCCAATAATATCACCAGTAAAGACATTGCCGATATGTGGATACACGAAAGTTTTACCAATTACAGCGAAACACTGTTCACCGATTACTGGTATGGTAAAGAAGCCGGTAATGCATACGTTCAGGGAACCCGTAAAAATATTCAGAATGATATTCCCATCATTGGCACCTACAACGTAAATAAGGAAGGCAGCGGCGATATGTATTACAAAGGAGGCAATATGCTGCATACCATCCGCCAGCTGATCAATGATGATGAGAAATTCAGGCAGGTATTAAGAGGGTTGAATAAGACCTTCTATCACCAGACAGTAACCACCCAGCAGGTGGAGGATTATATCAGCAAACAAAGCAAGACCGATCTGGGTAAAGTATTTGATCAATACCTGCGAACCACGCAGATACCTGTTTTGGAATATAAGGTGGATGGACATAAACTGTATTACCGCTACAGCAACTGCATCAAAGGATTTAACATGCCGCTGAAAGTGAAATTCAAAACAGCGCAATGGATAAAGCCAACAGAAGAATGGAAAACGCTTGACCTGTATCCCGAAGGCGACAATAGTTTTACGGTTGATCCAAATTTCTACATCATTACAAAAAAGGTGGAGTAATTTAGCAGCAAACAAAACTATGTCGCAGATCCGAAAGCAAAGTATTGTTTCCTCGCTGGTGGTTTATATTGGCTTTGCTATCGGCTTTTTAAACACCTATCTTTTTACCCGGGAAGGCGGATTTACACCATCACAGTATGGCCTTACAGGTATTTTTATGGCCATTGCCAATATCATGTACTCCTTTGCCAACCTGGGCATGGTGGCATACATCAATAAATTTTATCCCTATTACAACGATAACCTGCCCCGGAAGAAGAACGACATGCTCAGCTGGGCACTACTCGTTACGCTGATCGGGTTTTGCCTCGTTATCATTGCCGGTCTATTAATGAAAGACCTCGTGATCCGTAAATACGGCACCAACTCGCCCGACCTGGTAAAATACTACTATTATGTTTTTCCATTTGGCCTGGGCCTCACCCTGTTTGGCACACTGGAAGCCTATGCCTGGCAACTGAAAAGATCGGTGCTCACTAATTTTTTACGGGAGATCCAGTTTCGTTTGCTCACCACGTTGCTGATCGTTTTAAGTTTTACCGGCATCCTTGCTTCTTTTGACCTGTTCATAAAAATATATTCGTTTACCTTCCTGGCCGTTGCCATCATCCTGCTGGGCTATCTTGTTTTTTCGGGACAGGCAGGTTTTACATTTTCCATAAGCAGGGTTACCAAAAAATTCTTTAAGAAGATCCTGGTACTTATTTCATTCGTTTATGGCGGAAGTCTTGTATACACGGTTTCAATGGTATTTGATACACTAGTGATCGCTGCGGCATTAGACAATGGCCTTGCACTGGCAGGCGTATATGTGCTGGCACAGAATATTGCCAGCCTGATACAGGCGCCCCAGCGTGGCGTTATCTCTTCATCAATAGGCCCTTTATCACAGGCCTGGAAGGATAAGGATATGCAGAAGATAAACCGGATCTACCATAGTTCGTCCATCAATCAACTGATCTTTTCGGTTGGAATGTTTGCATTGATATGGCTCAACTTTACCGATGCCGTGTTCAACTTTCATTTGCAGTCAGGATACGTGGATGCGAAATGGGTATTCTTCTTCATCGGCATCATGCGTATCGTAGACATGGGTACGGGCGTAAACAGCCAGATCATCGGCACTTCCACTTTCTGGCGTTTTGATTTTGTAACCGGTATTATCCTGCTCTCACTTACCTTACCACTGAACTATATTTTAACCAAGCATTATTATGGTGTAACAGGGCCGGCCATTGCAAACCTCATCACTTTTACCATTTACAACGGCATCCGGTACTGGTTCCTGTATAAGAAATTCAGGCTGCAGCCCTTTACCATCAAAACAGTTTATACCATCCTTCTTGGAAGCGTTTTATTCTATGGCTGTTTCATCCTGTTTAAGAACATGCATGGCTTTGCAGGAATGATATCCCGGAGTATGGTATTCCTTGTTTAATATGCCGCCGGTACCAAACTGCTGAACCTGTCGCCCGATATAAAACCGGTTTGGCAAACCTTACAGAAAAAACTGGGCATAAAAAAAGGAGAGTGATCCTCTCCTTCCATATTCTTATTCTTTCTTACTACTCCCCTGCCTTTACAGGAATTCTGCCGCCGCCGATGTATCTCTTTTTATAATATTCCTCATCCAGGCTGCTGATCATAACGCCACTGCTGGTGCTTGCATGGGTGAAATACCCATTGCCCAAATAAACACCCACATGACTTACTCCCCTTCTTGTTCGGAAGAATACCAGGTCGCCTTCCTGCAGGTCGTTCTTTCTGATCTTTTCACAATCTTCGTATTGGGCCCGGGCTGTTCTGGATAAAACAACGCCGTATACATCATGAAACAAGGTGCCGGAATAAGCACTGCAGTCGATCCCATCTTTTGTGGCGCCGCCATAGCGATACGGGGTAGACCACCATTTTTCAATGAACCCGTATAAATCCGTATTGCTAACCGCTTCCACATCCATGTTCAGGATCTGGGCATATTTGAACTGGAGGGCGGTACATTTTTCAATTACCGAGTTCTCATCCCTGGCAGGCAGTGCAGCCTGTTTGGCGATCTTATCCTGCTCTTTATTAACTAATGGAGGTTTGGCGGAAGTAGTTACTTCCGGGCGTATTTCTATTCCTTCAATGAATTGGGGAGATATCTTTACAGACTTCGCTTCTGCCACCGAATTAACGGGGGCCTGTGCGTTTGAAGCAATCGGTGTTCCTGAAAAAAAGCCCAAGGCTACAGAAACAAAAATTAAGTGTTTCATACGATAAAATGAGGGGTTTTATCCGTAAGTACAACTTAGTCTTCTGTTCTTTAGTCGTCTTTTATATTCCTTGACCGGGCTGTTTAGCTGTTCCTTCCTGCGATTCCTGTCCTACTAACTCGTTACAAAATCAATTATTCTAATGCTTCGCAAAGGTAGCCTTCATATGCCGGAAATGCAACCCTTTAACGAATTATTAATATTATTGCATACGTATCAGATTTTTCGTCAACTGTGGAAAAACGACAGGCGTAAGCCGCTTATAGTTAACGATATTTGTTGCCGGATACGAGATGCAGGATACCTGATATAGGATTGTACCAGCATCTTGTATCCAGTATTTTGCATCAATCATTACCATGAAGTTTTCTCATTTACACGTACACACACAATTCTCCCTCTTAGATGGGGCCGCCTCAATAAAAGGCCTCTATAAAAAAGCCATTGCCGATGGAATGCCGGCGCTTGCCATCAGCGATCATGGCAATATGTTCGGCGCTTTTGAATTTGTTAAAGAAGCCTACAATCATAAAAATGATGATGGCACACTGAAGATAAAGCCCATCGTTGGCTGTGAGTTTTACATTACACAAGACAGGCACCGCAAAACATTCAGCAAGGAAGAGAAAGATCCCCGTCATCACCAGATATTGCTGGCAAAGAATGCACAGGGTTATAAGAACCTGGTAAAGCTTACTTCACTCGGTTATATTGAAGGGATGTATTCCAAATATCCCCGTATTGACAAAGAACTCATTCATAAATACCACGAAGGGCTTATTGCAACTACTTGTTGCCTGGGCGCCATTGTGCCGCAAACCATTTTAAAGAAAGGCGAAGAGGAAGGCGAGAATGAATTCAAATGGTGGCTCAATATCTTTCAGCAGGATTATTACGTGGAGCTGCAGCGTCATGGTATTCCCGAACAGGAAAAAGTGAATGCCATCCTGCTGAAGTTTGCAAAAAAGTATAACGTAAAAGTTATTGCCAGTAACGATTCGCATTATGTGGATCAAAAGGACTTTAATGCACACGATATCCTGCTTTGCATCAACACCGGCGAAAAACAAAGTACGCCTGCCATGCGGGAATTCAGCGACGATGATGTGTTTGCCAAAGGCAAACGCTTTGCATTTCCGAACGACCAGTTCTATTTTAAGAAAACGGAAGAGATGGCAAAAGTATTTGAAGATCTTCCCGAAGCCATCGACAACACCAATGAAATAGTTGACAAAGTAGAATTACTGGATCTGAAACGGGATATCCTGCTGCCCAACTTTGTGGTTCCTCCCAATTTTAAAACGCAGGACGATTACCTGGAAAACATTACCTGGGCCGGGGCAAAAGAACGTTATAAGATCTTAACCCCCGAAACAGAAGATCGTATAAAATTTGAACTCGGTGTTGTAAAGCAGATGGGCTTTGCCGGTTACTTCCTCATTGTAAGTGATTTTATCAGGGCCGGCAGAGACATGGGTGTGTTTGTAGGCCCCGGTCGTGGTTCGGCTGCCGGTTCGGTGGTGGCTTATTGCATCGGCATCACCAATATCGATCCCATAAAATATAATTTACTGTTCGAAAGGTTCCTGAACCCCGATCGTAAGAGCATGCCCGATATTGATACGGATTTTGATGACGATGGAAGACAGAAAGTGATCAACTACGTGGTAGATAAATATGGTAAGAACCAGGTGGCCCAGATCATCACCTACGGTACCATGGCTGCCAAAAGCAGTATTGCCGATGTGGCCCGGGTAATGGACCTTCCGTTGGCAGAAAGCCGTGCCTTATCCAAACTGGTTCCGGAACGGCCGGGCATTAACCTGAAAAGATTATTACATGCCCCCTTCACCATTAAGGAAGCAAATGCTTCGGCAGGCGATAAATCGCTGGAAGAAAAAGAAGCATTGGTGGCCGACGATATTGAGAATGTAAAAAAGCTGCGGGAGATTTATAACAGTCCCGGTTTGCAAAGCACCATTTTGCATGAGGCGGAAATACTGGAAGGATCGGTTCGCAATACCGGCATTCATGCGGCCGGCATCATCATTGCCCCCAGGGATCTTACTGACCTGATACCCGTTGCCACTTCAAAAGAAAGTGACCTTTGGCTTACACAGATAGAAGGCGGCACTATTGAAGAAGCCGGTGTAATTAAAATGGACTTCCTGGGTTTAAAAACGCTCAGCATTTTAAAAACGGCTTTGCTGCTCATCAAACAAAACCATGGGGTGGAGATAGACATCGATACCATTCCCCTGGATGATGAAAAAACATACCAGCTTTATCAACGCGGCGATACCAACGGAACCTTCCAGTTTGAAAGTCCGGGTATGCAGAAATACCTGCGGGAATTAAAGCCCGATAAATTTGATGACCTGATTGCCATGAACGCCCTTTACCGACCCGGGCCTATGAGTTAT
>DAOQRQ010000212.1:0-5648 GCA_035355815.1 Ferruginibacter sp.
AAGCCAAATATGCCGGAAGGGCCAATAAGTGGGCAGCAAAAGCCATGCATGCAAAAGTATTATTGCAGCAACGCCGTTATGCAGAATCGCTGCCAATTTGCAGAGACATTATCAATAACGGGCCTTACCAATTATTTACGCCTTACTGGAAGATGTTTAAAAAAGAAGGTGAACTGTGCAGCGAATCTATATTTGAGATACAGGCTGCCAAAACAGCCGGTGATGGAAACACGTACTGGAGCAGGCTTGGCCAAAGCCAGGGTGTAAGAGGATCAGGTACCTGGGATTTGGGCTGGGGATGGAATACACCTACACCAAACCTGGTTGGGGCATATGAAGCGGGTGATGTAAGAAAAGATGCTACCATTCTTTACTCTAACCAATCTGACGGAGGCACCAATACAGGAGGTTATGGACTTGTTTTACCAAATCTTACCAATGCACTTTACTGGAATAAAAAAGTATATAACCAGTACAGCGATTACCTGGCTGCAGGCCTGGGTACACCGGATAATGAATCACAGAATACCTGGGTGAACCAGCGTGTACTGCGGCTTTCAGATGTATTGCTGATGGGGGCAGAAGCTGCCAACGAAACCGGTAACGGTAATCCCGATGCGGTAACCTGGGTTAACCGGGTTCGTAACCGGGCAGGTCTTGGTAATATAGCTTTTGTAAGCCAGGCACAGATGCGTACCGTTATTAAGCAGGAAAGAAGGGTGGAATTTGCGATGGAATTTGAACGTTTCTTTGACCTGGTAAGGTACGGCGATGCGATTAGTGTACTGGGCGCAAATGGCTACCAGAACAAGCACCGTTACTACCCGATCCCAACTTCGGCTTTAAATGCAAATCCGAACCTGGTTCAGAATCCTGAATGGTAATAATTATTAATTTATAAAATTAACGATCATGCAAAAAAAGTTTCAACACATAGTCGCAGCAATAGCACTGGTATTGTTTGTGACTGCCTGCCAGAAAATGGACAAGCCGGAACTGGGTAATTACCCGGTTGATACGAATTCGCCTACAGGGCCGCTGAAGTTTTATGTAGCATTTGACGGAACCAGCACCAACCCGCTGATGAATGCTGTGGACAGCATCAGGGCAACATTTCCTTCAGATAATCCTTTTACAAGCGCTGCGGGTATTGCCGGAAGCGGGGTTACCGGCGTGAATCAAAAATTCATCAAATACCCTTCGTTTAACACCTGGGCAGGCAGCAGCAGTATGTCTATTTCTGTCTGGTTTAAACAGAATGGACAAACTAAAAATAATAATGGAACAAACGGGCCTGCATATATAATGTCGCTTAAAGCAGTAGACAATTTTCATTGGAGTAATGCCGTTGGATTCCTGTTCCTCGAAGGTGACAATGCAGCATGCGCTGTAAAGAGCATGTTCGTAAGCAATAGCGGCGACAACTGGTTTACCTGGGAAGGTGGTCAAACCATTGCCGGATTATGCAATAACGCCTGGCATCACATGGTACTTACATATGATCAAACAAACAGTTCAGTTAAACTGTATATTGACGGAGTACAGAATCCCAATGTAAAGAACTGGGGCACACACGGTGCACTGGATCTGGCTACGAGCAAGATCTCTGAGTACAGGGTTGGTGCCGGACCTTCCAACAGCTTTGCATCTGACGATTGGCTGGCATGCAGCTTTAAAGGCGGTTTAGACCAGTTAAGGATGTACGGAGTGGCTTTAACAGCAGCAGAAATACAGGCTCTTTATGCAAGCAAACGTTAATAAGTAAAAGGCAGTTTCATAAATCAAGCTTCATGCGCAATCAGAGAGGGCCGAACAATCTTGTTTGGCCCTTTTTTTCTTTTAAAACGATTCTAATTTATTGCTGGTGAAAAATACCACACTCATATTCCTTTCCTTTTTTGTTACTGCTGCTTTATGCTTTTCTTCCTGCAAGGGGAAAAAAGAAACCATGTTTGAAAGTCTTCCTTCTTCCAAAACAAATATCGGGTTTGAGAACAAACTGGCGAACAGGGATATGTTCAATATCCTGTATTATCTCTACTACTACAATGGAGGCGGAGTGGCAACAGGAGATATCAATAACGATGGCTTACCTGATATTTATTTTACAGCAAACAGTAAGGGCAACAACAAACTATACCTCAACAAAGGGAATTTTGTATTTGAAGATATCACCGCAAAAGCCGGTGTGGCGGGTACTGCCGACTGGTGTTCGGGCGTAACCATGGTTGATGTTAACGGAGACGGCTTTGTAGATATATATGTTTCTGCCAGCAGCCTGCACCATGGGTTAACGGGGCATAACGAACTTTTTATAAATAACGGCAATAACAGTTTTACCGAAAGCGCCGAAAAATACGGACTGAATTTTTCCGGCTTTGGTACGCAGGCTGCTTTTTTTGATTACGACCGCGATGGCGACCTGGATTGTTACCTGCTTAACCATTCGCAAAAACCCAATTCAAACATACGGGATACCAGCAACCGCCGCCAATTTGATGCCGTATCCGGCGACCGGTTTTACCGAAACGACCTTGATTCAACCGGAAAGTTCACTGATGTGTCGACCCTGGCAGGCATTTACCAAAGCAACCTGGGTTATGGACTCGGTATTGCCACCGGCGATTTCAACAACGATGGATGGGACGATATTTATGTGGGTAACGATTTTCATGAGAACGATTATTACTACCTCAATAACGGCAATGGAACCTTCAGGGAGTCGGGTGCTGATCATTTTAAACATTACAGCCGCTTTAGTATGGGTAACGATGCGGCTGATTATAATAACGATGGGCAACTGGATATCATCACCGTGGATATGCTGCCGCAGGATGAAAAAGTATTGAAAACCTACGGCAGTGATGAAAACCCGGATACGTACAAGTACAAACTGATGGGGCATGGTTATCAAAACCAGTATTCAAAAAATGCATTGCAACGGAACAACGGTAATGGAACCAGCTTTAGTGAAACGGCTTTGCAAAGTGGGGTGGCTGCTACGGACTGGAGCTGGGCGCCGCTGTTTGCCGATTTTGATAACGATGGTAACAAAGACCTTTTTATATCAAGCGGCATTGTAAAAAGACCGGTTGACCTGGATTATATACGCTTTGTATCGGACCTGGTGATGAAGCAGGGTTCGGGTAAAACCAGCGAGTTGGATAACCAGGCCATTGAAAATATGCCGGATGGAAGTTCGCATCCCTATTTTTATAAAGGAGATGGCAACATAAATTTTACCGACGTAAGCAGCAGTTGGGGAACAACTTCTATGAAGGGATATTTCAGCGGAGCTTCGTATGCGGACCTGGATAACGATGGGAATTTAGATATGGTGATCAACAGCCTCAATGCCCCGGCCCTGGTCTTGAAAAATAAACTGCCTGCTAAAAATACTATTGACATTGCTTTTAAAGGCAGTGATAAAAATAAAAACGGCATTGGTGCCAAAGCATGGATATTTACACAGGGAAAAATGCAATACGGGCAACTGATGACCACAAGAGGTTTTCAATCTTCCTGTGATGCAAAGCTGCATTTTGGGGTCGACAGTCTGCGCTATATTGACAGCATACTGATTGTTTGGCCCAATCAAAAATACCAATTGCTTAAGAACACACCGGCCAAAGGATTTATTGAAGTGAAACAGGTAGAAGCGGGAGGGCATTTTGATTACAACGCCTTCTTTAAGCCTGCAAAGTCATTGTTTAATAATATCAGCAGCCAGGTACAATGCAGCTGGGCACACCACGAAAATGATTTTCTGGATTTTAACAAGCAATACCTCACTCCACACATGCAATCCACCCGGGGGCCAAAGCTTGCCGTGGCAGACGTAAATAAAGATGGCCTGGATGATTTCTTTGTATGCGGCGCTTCCGGGCAACCCGGCCAGTTGATGATACAAACAGCAGCGGGGAAATTCATCTCATCGGATACGGCTGTGTTTGCAAAGACAAAACAAAGCGAAGACGTTGATGCCCTTTTCTTTGATGCCAACAACGATGGCTCGCCCGACCTTTATGTGGTAAGCGGCGGAAATCAGTACGACGATGGCAATGCAGAGCTGGCCGATCATCTTTATATGAATGACGGCAAAGGGCATTTTTCCCTGGCAGCATCGGCCATTCCCAACCTGCTGAAAAATAAATCCAGTGTATCGGTTTCGGATATCGACAAGGATGGGGATATGGACATTTTTGTAGGTGGCCTTGCCGACGCAAAACGTTTTGGCATAGCCCAGCCTTCTTATTTATTATTGAATGACGGCAAAGGCATGTTTAAACTGGCCGATGCTTCTGTTATAAAACTGGAAAACCTGGGTATTGTTACCAGTGCTTCTTTTACCGATCTGAATAATGATGGCTGGGATGACCTGGTGGTTGCCGGTGAATGGATGGCGGTGAAAATATTCATGAATAAGAACGGGAAATTTACTGCTTCGGATATTCCTTCCTCCACAGGCCTGTGGCAAACCCTTTACCTCACCGATGTGAACGGAGATGGTTATGCTGATATCCTTGCCGGTAACTGGGGACACAATACTAAACTGTATGCCGGTAAGAACGGCCCGTTGAAATTGTATGTAAAAGATTTTGATGGCAATGGTTCGGTGGAACAGGTGATGGCCTGTACAGTAGATAATAAAGAATACACATTCCTGGCAAAAGACGAACTGGAAAGGCCTTTGCACGTGCTTAAGAAAGCATACCTTAAGTACAGTGAAGTGGCAGGTAAAACAGTGGATTACATGTTTTACGACCTGTTCAGGGATTATACAGAATTAAAAGCCGAAACGCTGGGGTCCTGCTGTTTCATCAACAACGGCAAAGGAATTTATACAAAACTGGAATTGCCTGCAGAAATACAAATGGCACCGGTTTTTTCCTTCTGTCCGTTATCAGTAAATAATAAAGGGCCGTACATGGCTGCAGGCAATTTTTACGGAGTGGTTCCTTATGAAGGCAGGTACGACGCCTTGTTGCCCTCCGTATTCTCATTCAGTAAACAGGCGAATGATCTTAAATTCTTAGCCAATGCAGCGATCGCCGATGGCGAAGTAAGGGATGCAAAGTGGATCAGGTATGCCGGTGGAAAACAGGTATTGATTGTTGCACAGAATAATAAGGGATTGACTTTCTTAAAGCCGAACGAATAGGTTTTAATGTGAAATTTACCCGGTTGACTTAATGGTTGATTTATGAAACGAAATATTGCTGCCATAGTCTTAGCTGCGCTGTACTTTCTGCCCGGGTGCAGTAAGAAAGAGTATACGAATGGGTTTAACGACCCGTTGCTTTTTTCACGCACGGTTAAAGAACTCAACAACGTAGTGATGCAGAATAATTTTCCACCCATCATCGCCAGCCGTAATTATGCGTATGCAAATATTGCTGCCTATGAAACGATGGTATTGGGAGATGAACGTTTTCAATCCCTGGCCGGACAGATAAAGCATTTGCCGGCGCTTCCAAAACAGGATACGGTTAATGTGAATTTTCAGTATGCTTCCCTGCTGGCATTTTGTAAAGTGGGCCAGGCCGTTACATTTCCCGAAGGCAGCATGAAAGAGTATGTAAGCAGGCTCGATTCCATTGCGGATGCCTGCCATATGACCAGCCTGATGAAAGCGGTGAGTAAACGGC
>DAOQRQ010000213.1:0-5586 GCA_035355815.1 Ferruginibacter sp.
GCAAAATATCGTTCCAGAAGAACATCTAAAACAAATGCAGCGCTTTAAGCAGCTATTATCGCGCTACCAACAAAACCGCGACTTAATTGCCATTGGCGCCTACACCCAAGGTGCGGATGCTGAAACCGATGCCGCCATAAATGGATTGCCTGGAAAACCCGGTTTCTCTTAACAGGAGTATCCCATTTGCTGAATCGGTTTTGTAAGGCGTTTCCCTGCTTTGCGAATAACCTGCTGTAACTACAAATCCATTGGTAAGTGAACGGTTGCTGTAGGGGTTGCTGTACGAGAATGAAATATTACGGGTATATCCATTGATCAGGAAGATGCGTAACTGATCCCGCCGGCCACTGAGGTTATAATGTACAAATTTGATCCCGTAGTTCACCCGGTCTAAACTGTGGTGATAGGTTTTCCACCATTCATTTAAATTCCGGTCAACAAGCTGAAACTGCGGAACAGGGTAGAGGTACCAGCGTTCGGTAACATGAACGTTTATATCCACATTCAATGAATCCGTAACTGAAAGGGTAAAGCTCACTTCGTTGAAGAGGGTGGTATTATATACCTGCCGGCGAGCCTGCTCCAGTTGCTTCTGCAGATCAGCAATGATCAATGAATCTCCTTTTTTAAAATGGATCTCCCGGTAAACGATGTAGATCTTTGTTTTCTTTGTTCCGGATACCTCCAGGTTACGGATACAGACCTTTTGATTTGAATCGGCAGGAAGCAGGGATGTGCCAATAAGTGTAACGGGCGCTGTTTTTTGTTTTTGTGCATGCGAAAGCAGTACAGGTAAAAGTAAGAGGCTGCAATAAATTATTTTTTTAAGGTGCTTCATTCCTTCAATACTTTACCGCCAAACGGGGTTATAATGACAGCTGCAAATAACAGGGAACAAAACAGCTTAAATATCCAGGTAGTTCATCAGGTGGCGGTAGTTGCTGTGTATTTCGTTTTCAAAATTCTCGTTGCCGAAATAATAGATCACGTCGTATTCGTACCGCTCAAAGGTTGATACAATGGCCGATATCTCTTTTTTATTCAGGTGTATGGTTACCGTAAGCATCCCGGTCTCGGAATGAACAGTGGTGTTCAGGTGAAGGATGGTGGCGTCGTTGCTTTCCACCATGCGGCTTATTTCAGAAATGGCAAACTGGCTGCGTTCCATTTCCAATACAATAATGCCTCCGATCTCGTTGGTTCCTGCAAAATTACCCAGTGTTTTCAGGAGGTCACTGGTGGTGATCACACCCATCAGTTCTTTCTCTTCATTGATCACGGGAACCACCGTGGTATCAAATTGATTGCTGAAGGTTACCGCATTCAGGAAGTGTTCGTTCTCCTGAACAGATGCTTTTAAAAAATTTTCCTGCATCAGTTCAATGGGCATCCTGGGTTCTTCGGCATCCAGCAGATCGTCTTCGCTCACTAAGCCAAGGTACTTATCGTCTTCAACTACGGCAAGATGGGTAAGCCTGAAATCATTGATGAGGGTCAGCGCCTTGCTTACTGAGTCTTTCAATTGCAGGCGGGGGATATTGTGATTTATCAGTTCTATTGTTAACATATAACCGGTTTGGGTTGATTACAGCTATGCGAATAACGAATAATAGCGGTATAAAATTATATGGACAATTTATTTTTTAAACCGTTGCAGCCGGCGTCTTAAATTTTGCCAAAAACTCGTCAAGCAGGCTGTTAAATTCTTCGGGTACTTCCATCATGGGTGCATGGCCGCATTTGTCAATAAAGTGCAGTTCACTGTTCGGGATCAGCCGGTGAAATTCTTTTGCCACAAAAGGAGGGGTGATGGTATCGTTGTTTCCCCAGATAAGACAGGCTGGTTGTTTTATCTGGCTCAGTTCTTCGCCCAGGTTATTACGGATGGCGCTTTTTGCCAGGGCAATGATCTTGATCACCTTCATACGGTTATTGGTGATCTCAAAAACCTCGTTTACCAGTTCATCG
Source organism: Ferruginibacter sp. (assembly GCA_035355815.1). GTDB lineage: Bacteria > Bacteroidota > Bacteroidia > Chitinophagales > Chitinophagaceae > Ferruginibacter. The sequence continues at coordinate 1,972 of DAOQRQ010000213.1, forward strand.
GTTGCCATGGCCGGGTTGTAAAAGGTAAGTTCTGTTTTTTTGCGGATGTATTCCTTGTCGCCTCTTTTGGGATAGGTATCGCCCATGCCGTTCTCAAACAGGCCCGAGCTGCCGGTAAGTACCAGTGATTTTATCCGTTCGGGATGTTTGAGTATATGAACCAGCGCCACATGACCGCCGAGTGAATTTCCCAACAAGTGAATATTGTTGTAATTGCGGTGCTCAATAAAGCGCTGTACAAATTTCTGTAACCCGCCTACCGAAGTATGCAACAGGTCAAGGTCGAGCAGGGGCAGCAGGGGTACCACCACTTTATTGGTCTTGCGGAAATGTTCGATCAGGAACTGAAAATTGCTCAACGCACCAAATAGTCCATGTAACAGCATCAGCGGTTCGCCATTGCCTTCTTCTATGAATTTAAATTTCCCGTCTTGTTTTATTTCATAACTCATCCGTAAATACAAATTGTGTAATATAAAGCGCCATCTCAATCTTTATATTATGAAGCCGGCGATCCGGGCTAAAATTACGTCAAATAAAAATAATGCCTGCCATTAATGGGCAATTTTGTTGGGTATCGCATTAAAAAAATCCTCTAATTCAGTAAACATGTCTTTGAACCAGGGAATAACCCTGCCAATATTGTCCATGGTCACAGGCCCCCAGGGCTTTACAAAGGCATAAGTAATCGATGATTCAATGGCCGCTGGCTGAATTAATTTCAGTTTTTCGGCATAGAACAGAACAATGCTGTAAATAATGGTATAAAGCAGCGCATATAAGATAATACCTGCCAGGCGGTTTGCCCAGCCCAGTAATACGAGTTGGAATGTTTTTTCAACGAGTTTACCGCCTAATCTTACCAAAATGACCACAGCCAGGAAGACAAGGATGAAAGCAATGAAAGGAAGCCATTTGGCAGAAATGTTCACACTATCGGCCAGGTAAGCAGCTACCAGGGTTGATAATTTTAATGCAGCAGCAAGGCCGATGATAAAACCGAGGATGGAAAATACGGCAATGATAAAACCTTTCTGGTAACCTTTTATCACCGCCATTACCAGCAATACTGCAAATACCAGGTCTATGAGCATAGTAGATTGTTATTTACCCTGCGAGCAACTCTTTTACCAGCGCACTGATGGTTTTTCCATCAGCAAGACCTGCCAGTTGCTTGCTGGCCACCCCCATTACTTTGCCCATATCGGCAGGAGAAGCAGCGCCGGTTTCGGCAATTATTTTCTTCAATGCATCTTTCAGCTCTGCTTCACTCAGCTGTTTGGGAAGGAATTTTTCGATCACTGCCATCTCTTCTTTTTCTTTTAAAGCCAGGTCTTCCCGTCCCTGCTTTTCAAAAATATCCAGCGAATCTTTCCGTTGCTTCATCATCTTCTGTAAGAACTTTTGTTCGGTGGCTTCGTCAATTACGCCGCCGGCGCCGGGTTCTGTCTTTGCTTTAATGATCTCTGCCTTAATGGCCCGCAAAGCCCGTAATACGCCTTCGTCCTTGGCCTTCATGGCTTCTTTCATTTCGCCCATTACTTTTTGTTCTAAACTCATGTTGTGATTTTTAGTTAATGGTTAATGGTTCATAGTTCATGGTGTGTATAGCCATGAACCAGGATCGTAAACTAGCTATTACGCTCCGTTTTCTTTGATCTGCAACTTCTTGAATTTTTCAAAAAACTCCTTGGCAAATTTTTTCATGTCGTCGCTCATATCTTCCTGGCGGGTGGCTCTTTTAAAAGAATCGGCCATGCCCATCATCATCTGGTAATAAAAGTCGGCCATTTCATCCACCATCATGTCTTTTGTCCACAGGTCTATACGCAGGGCCGATTTATCAGCTCCGTCCCAAAAAGCCACACTCATGGCTTTGGCTTTTTGTACCATATCGGCAGTGCTGTCGCTGGCCTGCCAGTTTATTTGCTCGGGTATCTTATCCGGGTCAAGCAGTATGTCTATCTTAATGGTTGATTGGTTCATATTCTTTATCCGTTTCCGTTTTGTGAACCGCAAATTTAACTGAAATTAGCCATTGGCAGCTTTCTTTATCAAAGACCATAGTTGCTCATGGCTATTCGTTTTTTTAAACAGGCCGGTTCTTTCCACCCCAGCCCTCACCATTTCCTTTGCCAGGTCCTCGTCTTTAAAAACGAGCATCATTTTCTGGGCTATGTCTTTAAAATCGGCCGGGTCAACATAAAGGGCTGCATCTTTGCAGATCTCGGGTAAAGCCCCGGTATTACTGGTTATCACAGGCACCCGGCATTGCATTGCCTGCAGTGGAACCTGTGCATCATCGGCATACATCACCGGGTAAACAAGGGCATAAGCAGCAGCCATGATCCTGGTGGTTTCTTCGTTGCCCGGGTTTTGTATCAGCTTCACTTCATCCCTGAACTTATAATTTCTCAGTTCGTTCATAAATACCTCGCCCGGATCGCCGGTGATGAGTAAAAGCATATTGCTTTTCTGACGTTTCTTAAAAAACGAAAATGCCTTGAGCAGGTTTAGCAGGTTGCTGCGTGGGTTGTTGATGGCCGGCGACAAAAAATATTCCTTTCCACCGGCATAGGTTTCTTTGATATTTTCTTTTTCATCCTGGTCTATAGGAGTAAAGATATCATCTGTGTAGCTTGTGATCACTTCGATCTTTGCTTCTTCTTCTTTATATTGATCAATCAACAGCGAACTTGAAAATTCAGAACTTACCGCCACTGATATTGCCTTGGTCAGGAAGGCCGGTGTATTTTTTTTATAATACCGGGCATTTGATCTTGTAAAGTATGATGGTGACTGCAGAAAGGAAGTATCCGGAATGAGAAGGCATTGCGGCGTTTTTGTGCGCAGGGAACAAATACCTTCTGTACCCACAAACACATCTGCCTTATGTTTTCGCAAAAGCACCGGCAGTTTATAATTGAACCTGTATTGCAACAGCAAACTGTTTTTGATCCCGGGGCCTGTTGTAAGTGCTGTAACATTATTTGGAAATACGATCGCCGGATCAAAAGGCTTATCAGCAATAAAAAGAAAATGATGTTGCGGATACTTTTCTGCAAAAGCCAACAGGTAGTTTCCTTCAAAACTTTTCCCGGCTTCATTTCTGCCTGCGCTTAAAGATCTGGTGTCAACAGCAATTATCATGTAATGGCAGTGGTTAAAGCGTGCCGGAAAAAAATGAACGGTTACTTTATAACTTTCAGCTTCACCATTTCTATCCGGGTGTCGCTCATATTTAAAATATCAATTTCGTAATCACCGATGATGATGTGGTCTTTTGAACGGGGTATCTGCTGGTGATTTTTAATGATGTAACCGGAGAGTGTTTCGGTTGCTTCGTCGTTGGGAAAGATGAGTTTGTACTTCTCGGTGATATAGTCCAGTTCCAGCCTGCCGCTGAATATGAATTCGTTGGCAGCAAGTTGTTTCTCCACAAAGTCTTCTGTATCGTATTCGTCCTTGATATCGCCGAATATCTCTTCCAGCAGGTCTTCCATGGTAACGATACCGGCGGTGCCGCCAAACTCATCCACTACCCAGGCAATGGTCTTGTGTTCTTTGCTGAATTTATTCATCAGGTCGGTGGCGCTCATACTTTCCGGAACCGTT
>DAOQRQ010000214.1:0-5573 GCA_035355815.1 Ferruginibacter sp.
AAAGAGGAAAGAGACAGAGAAACCGCTAAAGCAAAAGAAAATATAATTCAGGAAGGAAAAAGAATTTATTCTGAGGCCTCCAGGGACTGGGTTCAGAATATCACAGTCTGGTTAAAAGATGTAGCCAATCAAATATCACTTGAAGTCGACAAAGCACTCAGGACAGTAACTGATAAAAAGATGCAGCATTTAGCGCAGGAGAAAAACACCCAATCCAGAAATCAAATGGCCATTGAGAATTCACTTAAAGGGATTCAAAATGCAGAACGCTCACTTAGTTCGGCGGTTTCTAAATTTCAGGAGGCAAAACAAACATTAAAGCTCAGTAAATAACAAATCATGAAGGCATTATTGCTGCTATTCTTTCTGGTTCTGGCCTCCCGGGATGCATGGAGTCAGAAAATTAAAGAAATCAAAGCTAAAACTACCGGTGCAGGCATTAGCCCTCCTACAGGAAAAACCAATATAAACAATTCCAAACCCTCCGTCATCATAAAAAATAAAGACAGTGACGGAGATGGCATCATCGATGATCAGGATATATGCCCATTTAAAAAAGGGCCAATGACCAATAATGGCTGCCCACTTACTCCCGTCACAGGTGAATCGGGATCTGAGCTTTACAAAAAAGCCCTCGAAGCATACAAAAACAATTCATACACCGAGGCTGTCGAATTCCTGGAAAGAGCCACTGCACTCAAAAATGGAAGTGCCGCATGTTTATTAGGGAAAATTTATTTTGAAGGTGATGCCCTCCCCCCCAATATGGAAAAAGCTTTTGCCTATTTTGATACTGCTGCAGCATATGGCAATGATATGGCCATGTATAACCTGGGAATTATGTACAAAAATGGATATGGCGTGTCTCTGGACTACAACAAATCCATGGAATTTCTGTACAAGGCTGCAGATAAGGAAAACGACGAAAGCATGCTGGAACTTGGTGATATTTTCTTTGCCGGGGAGATGGTGCCAAAAAATAATTCTAAAGCGATTGAATGGTACGAAAAAGCCGCCAGCCAGGAAAATATAAATGCTTACGTAAAACTTGGTACTATACACTTCACTGGCGATGTAGTGGCAAAGAATCCGGATAAAGCCATTGATTGGTTCAAAAAAGCCGCCGAAAAAGGGGACATGTACAGCATGCGGATGCTTGGAGTTTGCTACGAATCAAAGAAATTCCTCGGTGAAGCTTATGGTTGGTATAGAAAAGCAGCCGACAAAAGTGAATTATTTTCAATAGCCAAAATTGTCAATGCATTCAAAACCGGTGCAGGAAATATCAGTCAGGACCTATCACAATATGAGGACTGGTATAATAAAGCAGTTGAGTTAGCAGCAAACGAAGCCGAAGAGGCCGACGCTGAAACCTTGCTGGAAATTGGCAAAATGCTTTCATTGCATTTACCTCCAGACAAAATAAAAGCATTTGGCTATTTTAAACGTTCCTCCGATGCGGGTCAACCGCAATCTTATGCAATTACTGCCAACCTTGCAATGGAAGGTTTTGGCGATAACTATAATGATGCCATTTATTACTTTACAAAGGCAGCAGAGTTAAACGACGATGCTGATGCCATGAATAAGCTGGGTACCATTTATTTCGGGGAGTTGGTGCCGTCAAAAAAAGATACCAAACTAGCCGTACGGTGGCTCACCGCAGCAGCTCTCAAAGGCCAGGCAGATGCCTCCAATTATCTGGGCAGACTTTACCTGACTGGAAACGGTGTGGAGATAAACTTCAAAAAAGCTTTTGATCTTTTCGCTGTTGCTGCCACCAAAAAACACCCTGCTGGTCAATGGAATCTGGGCCGTTGTTACCACCAAGGTTGGGGTACCGCAAAAGATCTGCAAAAAGCTTTGGAGCTCTTCCTTGAATCAGCTAATGCAGATTATCCTAATGCACATGTATCTGCTGCGAGAATGTATTATACGGGTGAAGGCACTGAAAAAAATTTCCAAAAAGCCTTCGATTACCTGCAAAAAGCATCACAACATGGGGTGGCAGAAGCCATGACAATGATTGGAGAGATGTATGAAAATGGAAATGGCTTTTCGAAAAGCAATGTAAAAGCAGCAGAATGGTACCAGAAAGCAGCGGATCTCGAAGACGCTGCCGGTATGTACAAACTGGCAGTTCTGCTTTTGGAAGGAAATGGAACAGAAAAAGACCCGATAAATGGTAATAAGTGGATGTCAAAAGCTGCCAATAAAGGCAACTTCAGAGCTAAACATTATGTAGGACTGAAACTATTGAAAGAAAAAGACTATACAGGTGCTTTTAAAAATTTTAAAGAAGCCGCAAGTAACAATGTGAAAGAGTCGACCTTTTTCCTTGCTTCATTTTATGAGGAGGGTATTGCTACTTCCCAAAACTACACCGAAGCACTTAAGTGGTATGAAATAGCGGCCGACAATAACAATAGCGATGCCATGAACAATCTCGGTCTAATGTATCAGAACGGGAAAGGTATTTCAAATCCCGACTTTTCAGCAGCTGCTAAATGGTATACCCGTGGCGCAGAAATGGGTAACCCTTCAGCCATGAATAACCTGGGTAGTCTTTACAATACTGGCAAAGGTGTGCAACAAAGCAAAAGAACCGCATTGGAATGGTTTAAAAAAGCCTGCGATGCCGGAAGTCAGACAGGCTGTGATAACGTAAAAAAATTCCGTTGAATCCCACATAAAAAATGAATAAATTATGGTACTAGGCATTGATTTAGGCACAAGCAATACTGTCGCATCCACTTTATCCAGAGATCATGTGCCCTTGCTGATTCCGGACTTGAATAACAAGCAAAGCGAATCGACCCCTTCTGCCATACTTTTTGACGGGAAAAAAGCCCTCGCAGGGCAATTGGCACAACATCTTTTTGAACTTTACCCTTCAAAAAAAATTCACCGCTTCTTTAAAAGGCACTTTGGTACATATAACCCTGTCTTTGTTGACGAGTACAGTAACCCCTGGTTCAGTGAAACCCTTGCCGCCATCCTCTTAAAGAAAGTACAACACGACGCCTCCTCTTTTATGCCAGAACCATTTAGCAAAATGGTACTCACTGTTCCTGCTCATTACAATGACACACAGCGTAAATCGGTAATCGAGGCCTCCAAACTGGCCGATATGGAACTAACAGCTATTATAGATGAACCCATTGCCGCAGCCTTATACTACAGCCATCAGGTTGAACAAATTGAAGATGAAATAATAATGGTATATGATTTTGGCGGAGGCACATTTGATCTGACAATTATCACGAAAAGCAATAATAAAATATTCGTAATTGCCAAAGATGGCATTTCAAATATTGGAGGAAAAGAATTTGACACAATCGTTGCAGATCAGATCAGGAACAATTTTGAAATGGTGACAAAAAGGGCTTTCCCGGACGATCCTCTTCTCTACAACCGATTACTGCTTCTTTCAGAAGAAATCAAAATAAAACTTAACACAAAAGATGAGGGCGACATTACAAAGTGGTTCTCCTTCCATAAACAAATTTTTCAATGCCACTTTAATAAAGCAGATTATGGTTTAAAAGCAAGCCAGCTAATTGAAAAAACCGAAAAAGCGGTGCAAAGTTGCCTTCGTTCACTGGGAATGTCCTTCACCGACATCAATAAAATTATATTGATCGGTGGCACGAGTAACAGTTATCTCGTGTACGACTACTGGCAAAAGAAAATAAACCCGGATAAGCAAAAACTGATTTATCACCAGCCGCTTGCCAGTGTGGCCAAAGGAGCTGCACTCTATGCCAGTAGCTTAGATGAAAATGCGAATCGCTTCGAAGCAGGGATACAGTTACAGACAGTAAGCACTTACAATATCGGTTTAAAAAGCCCTGAAACCGGCCAGGTAGACTTAGTCATCAACCGAAACACCCCACTGCCAGTTACCGGAAAAATAATTTACAAGATCAATACCGGATCTTCTGATTCATTCGCCGTAATTCTATGCCAGTATTGGCAAAAAGATACAGAACTCCAGGAACTTGGGACAATTTTCGTTAGCGGATTTCCCTACAGCAATGCCGATTTGTTACTGGAAATTGGCATCGAAAACAGAGCCAACGGAACCATTGCAGTAAAAGTCAAAAATGCAGAAACTGGTAGTGATATCCGGTTTGAGTTCAAGAAGAAAACGCTGCAACACGAGTTTAATTTTTCAGAACAACAGAAATTGCTGAAATCGGTTTATATCAATGCGGTTTAAGCTTCCCGGATTTTGACTTTACTATTATCAGACCACCCGTTTTAAACTGTAATTACACCGGCAAAACTGCCGGTTTTTTTATTCCCGTTTTTTCACCCTCTCCACTTTCAGTGCTTACACCTGAATATTTAGCGTGTACGTACTACATTTTTACACTTAGTAATTCGCCATGGATACCCTTCAATAATTTTTGAAGAGACCGGCATTTTTTTATCAATTAATAAATTACATATGAACCTCAGGCAAACGCTACTCATGTTTATCGCTGTACTGACCGCTTGTTTTCTTTGCTTCTCCGTATGGGGTCAAACCAACGCAGGGATGATCGCTCATTTTAAATTCAGCGGCAATGCCGGCAATACCGGACCAGCAAATGTTACGGCCAGTGCTGTTAGTACGAGTTACAGCACCAACAATGCCGGGGCACCTAATTCCGCTTTACAATTTGGCGGCAACCTGAATTCCTACGTCGAGTTTGTTGATAATGGCAATCTCGATTTTTCAGGAACCAACAATTTCACCATTTCCTTTAGCTTTTTCTTTAATGGATCAAGTACAGCAGGCCTGATAGACAACTGCCTGAATTATGGTGGCTGGGGCGTCTGGCTCTGGTCAACTGTATCTGGTGTATGGAACCTGCAGTTCAACTATAAAAATAATTCGGTAGGTAGTGCCACCACCACCAATTTTACTCCAGGACGTTGGAACCACGTGGCTGCAGTAAGAAATAATGGCACGATTTCCCTTTATATTAACGGAGCTCTTCGTGCATCTGCCGCAGAAGGAACGACCTCCCCGGTTTATCCTATTAATATGATTGCAGGGGCCATGGCCTATGGTTCCTTTAGCCCTCCCCGGTACAATCCATTTGGTGGCAAATTAGATGAAATGAGATTGTATAACAGGGCACTCAGCCTGTCGGAAATCCAGGGACTGATGCCTTATGCATTACCGCTGACAATGGGCGATTTCAATGGCAGCAAACGCCAAAATACCGTTCAACTCACCTGGAATACATTAACCGAAACCAATACCTCTCATTTCGACATTGAAAGAAGCACCGATGGAAATCTTTTCAATAAAATCGGACAGGTAAATGCAGCAGGTGATGCTACAGATGCAAAGTATTATCAATTCACCGACTTCGCATTACCATTGGCCAAAACCGTTTTTTACCGGCTTAAAATGGCCGATAAAGATCAAAGTTTCCGCTTTAGCAGGATCATTGCTGTTACCACCGATAACAGCCTCCTCACCCTGCGCCTCTTTCCCAACCCGGTTAGCGATATTGTACAGGTTCAGGTGTACTCGGGTCGTAAGGAAAATGCCCAACTCAGGATAACGGATGCGG
>DAOQRQ010000215.1:0-5523 GCA_035355815.1 Ferruginibacter sp.
ATATTCTTCATTTTGTAAAATTTAATGCTTCATTTAAAGATATTTATTAATCATTGAATAAGATACCCCGCCACAAATTAATTCTGGCAGATACTCATTGACAGACAGGTAATTGGAAGAGCGGTAAGCATCTGTATATAAAAATGATTTCCTTTGCATCCTGGGCCAAAAAATAATACACATGAAAAAATCAGTCTTTTTTAAAGCTGTTGTTTGCAGCATATGTTTTGTCATCATAGCCGGGCAGGCTTCTGCACAGCAATCGTACAAGTATAGTGTTGATCTTAATAAGGTAACGGATGACCAATTGCATATTGACTTAATATGTCCGGAAATTACAAAAGCGGAGATCAATTTTTACCTGCCTAAGATCGTTCCCGGCACTTATATGAACAGCAATTACGGAAAGTATGTACATAACCTGAAAGCCTTTGATAAGAATGATAAAGAATTACCCGTTGCCCAGGCAGGAGATAATGGCTGGACCATCAAAAAAGCAGCTAAGATCCACCGCATCAGTTACCAGGTAGAAGACACCTGGGATGCCAGCATCAGCAATATGGTATATCCCATGTGCGGAACCAGTTTTGAAGCCGGTAAGAATTTTGTGATCAACACACCCGGACTCTTCGGCTATTTTGAAGGCATGAAGAAGATGCCTTTCGAAATATCCTTTAGCAAACCGGAAGGATTCTATGCAGCCACGGGTTTGGTACCGGTGGCAACAAGCAGTACAAGCGACAAATTCATTTGCAATAATGCCGATCATTTGTATGATTCGCCGATCATGTTCTCGCTGCCCGATACCACGGTGATAAAAGTAGGCAATGCCGACGTGGTGATTGCGATCTACTCTCCCCGCAAACAGGTTAGCGCCAAATTCATTGCCGCCAACCTCAATAAACTGCTGCAGGGTTCAAAAGATTACCTCGGAGGCAGGTTGCCGGTGGATAAATATGCATTTATCTATTATTTCAATGGCGAGCAAAAACCCCTGGGTATTACCGGCGCCTGGGAACATTCCTATTCTTCTTTTTATGCATTGGCCGAAGCGCCGGAAAAGAACATCATTGAAAATGTGGTTGATATTTCGTCGCACGAGTTCTTCCATATCGTTACTCCCCTTACCATCAGTTCCAGGGAAGTAAAGGAATTCAATTTCAATGAAACCATACTTTCAAAACACGTATGGCTATATGAAGGCAGTACCGAATATACGGCGCACCACGTACAGGTATGGTCGGGGTTAAAAACACCTGAAGAATTTCTTGAAACGCTGGCGCAGAAGATCAACTATTCCCGCTCTGCATTTAAAGACACTCTTTCTTTTACCGAACTGAGTAAAGAGAGTGCCGGTAAGTGGGCGCAGCAGTATGTGAATGTGTACATGAAAGGAGCCCTGATATCGGCCTGCCTCGACCTGTACCTGCTGCAATTATCCGGTGCACAGTACGGCATCAAAAACCTGAAACACGATCTTTCTATAAAATATGGCAAGGATAAATTCTTTGAAGACGGGGAATTGTTTTCGGTGATCGAAGAAATGACCTTTCCGCAGGTTAAGGATTTCTTTACGGATTATATTGAAGGTACCAGGCCCCTGCCCTACGAGAAATTCTTTGCCATGGCCGGGGTTGATTACCTGCCTTCTGAATCGTTCAGGGATTTTCTCCGGTGGAAGATCCAGGTTGTGCCGGGAAATGATGGAGTAAAAAGGGTTTTGATAAAAAACATGAATGCCGTAAGTGAAAAATTCGGGTATAAAGACGGCGATGAACTGGTAAGCATCAATGATTCGCTGGTTACTGCAGAAAATATTGAGGCCCGGCTGGATCATTTATTCTCTTTATTGAAAGAAGGAGATGTGATCAACATAAAAGTGAACCGCAAGAATACAGATGGGAAGACAGAGCTGATCAGTTTATCGGCCCCGGCAACCAAGATGGACAGAACAAGAAAACATGTGTTACGGTTCATGCCCAACCCCACTGCTGCACAATTGAAGATCCGCAATGCCTGGTTAAACGGTCATGCTGCAGCTTTACCAACAGCCAACCCCGCCGATGTTTCAGAGATAGACCAGCTGATCAAAGCATTGTATGAAGTGATATCCGGCCCGGCAGGCCCAAGGGATTGGGCAAGGTTTCGCAGTCTTTTTCATGCCGATGCATTCATGGCAGCTTTTAATGCCAAACGGGAGTTGAGAAAATTCTCCCCGGCACAATATGTACAGAACAACGGACCCTTCTTTATGCAAAATTCTTTCAATGAAAAAGAGATCGGCCGTAAAGTGAACCAGTTTGGAAATGTGGCACAGGTATTTACTTCGTATGAATTCACCGCCGGCACCAACCCGCCAATGAATAAACGGGGCATCAACAGCATCGAACTTATAAAAGAAAAAGGAAGATGGTTTATCATGAGCATTACCTGGGATGAGGAAAGCAAAGATCAACCCATTCCGGCCACCTACCTCAACAAATAGGTTGTAACAGGCAGCAGTACAAATAAAAAAAGCCCCGCCTGGGCGGGGCCATAGGGTACGGCTCAAAAACTATTTTTATTTTCTTACTACAATTTTTGCCATTTGCACATCCGGGCCATTCTGTATCCTGATAAAATACATGCCGTTGGCCAATGAACGCAGATCAAGCTGGCGGATATTCTCTCCTTCATTCACCTGAACATTCCTGTTCAACAGTACAGCGCCTTCCTGGTTCACCACACTTATCACCACTATACGGGCAGCATCAGAACTGAACTTCAGGTTGGCAACAGAAGAAACAGGATTCGGGAATATCGTTATCCAGTTGTTTGCAAACAGCACTTCTTCTCCGCTTTCATTCCTGCTGGCTGTTCCGGTCTGCACCCGAAGTGTATAACAGTTCGATGCATTCCAGTTATTATTATTGCTTGGGTAAACCCTTGCATAATAAGTACCGGCGCTAACAGTTCTGTTTATTGTTTCATTGTTGGTACCGCCGTTGCTTGATGTTTGCAGGGTTGAACCACTGCTGTTCAATAATCTTAAATGATAATTGGCAGGCAAGGTGGTTAACGTCATGCTGATGGTACCACCGGTAGTGATCACAAAACGATAGTAGTCGTTATCACCCGATGGATTAACCAGTCCCTTGATATCTGTGTTCAATGGAATAGTAGCTGCACCGGCAGTATTTCCATTGGTACTTACATCATAAGGACCCGGACAGGTAACCGGCGGAGTGCTTGTTGTAAATTGCGACTGTACATAATTACCGCTTCCGGCTGTACAGTTTGCTCTTACCCTCCAGTCGTACACTGTGCCGGCAGTTAAGCCAGCCAGGTTCACTGAAGTGGATGCGGTTGCTGTTGCTGCATTTATCCAGGTTGATGAAGACGCCGCTTTATAATCCACATCATAGGTATTGGCTCCGCTCACTGCATTCCAGCTAACGGAAGCTGATGTTTGCGTAATGGCTGATGCGGTTAAACCGGTTGCATCACCACATAATGCCGGAGCGCCGATGATGAAGTTTGTATTTGAAATGTCGAAGAAGATATTGCCTACCGATTCTACTTTCACACGGCAGGTGTTGCTTTGTGAAGCCGGAACAGTGATAACTTCTGATCCGTCATTAGCGGTAGCAGTTGCCAATACTGTTGGGAATGTTTGTCCGCCATCAGTAGATAATAATATATTCACCGATGCACAATTCACCGATCCTGCATTGGTGCCATTCACACTCCAGGTTACCGTGGCAGAACCACCTGCACTCCAGGTTACAGCCGTATTAGGAGCCGTTACGGCAAAGGGTCCCGACGTGTTGATAACAGTTACTACCGCATCCGTGAATGCTGTCTGTCCAACAGCAATGGGCGCCGTTGAACTGAACGGATGATTATCCCTTACGGTTAGGCGGAAGTTGAGTGTTCTTGAAACAGAACTCAATGCTTCAATATTTGCTCCGGCATCGCCACCCGGCAAGGGAGGCGTTACATTTAAACCGGCCAGTATCGTTGATAATCTCGGGAAGGTTCTTGTTCCGGATGCAGAAGCAGGAAACGATAACCAGTTTGGTCCGGTTGTTTTGGTGGGCGACGCCACACTGCCTGTTCCTGTTGTAGTGGAATTATCATTTTGTTCCCAGCAATAGGTCAATGCATCTCCATCTGCATCGGTGGCAGAACCGGTCAACGCAAACGGCGTACTGATGGGAATGGTATAATTGCTTACTGCTGCCACAACAGGAATGGCATTATTAGCGGTGATATTGGTGGTTACCGGGCATGTTTTTGTTGCCAGGTTAGCCTGTATCTGTGCAATAGAAGCTTCATGAAATATATCAATGGAATGCGGCGCCACGTCCTGGCTGGTGATACCGGCATAACCCATCACCGTTATCCCCGACCCTACTTCTTTATTTACACCGGTTCCTTCATTCGACATGGAGAAGGTATGGTTACCTCCCAATTGATGTCCAACTTCATGCGCTACATAATCAATATCAAAATTGTCGCCTTGCGGAATGCCGTCTGCAGGAGAAGTAATGCCTCTTCCTTTAGATCCGTTCACACAAACGCAACCGATACATCCGGCGTTTCCGCCGCCGCCCGAAGCGCCAAACATGTGGCCAATATCATAATTGGCTTCGCCGATGTTTGCAGTTAAAGCGGTTTGCAATTGATTGTTCCAGTTTGATAAAGTAGTATAAGGGTCCGTTGACGGATTATAATAAATTACAGCGGTTGTATTGGCTATCAGGTTGAGGTGCAAGGCCAGGTCTTTTTCATATACCCCGTTGCAACGGGTAAGTGTGGCATTAAATGCAGCCAGTACCAGGGCCACCTGGGCCGAACTGGTTGCGCCAAAATAGTTTGCGTATTCACCGTTGCACGACTGGGCAAGGCGCATGGTCTTTAAGGTACCGGCCGAACTACCCGTAGCGCTGGAAACAGGGATCTGCGATTTCAGCTGAGCCGTGTACTGCTGATCTTCTGTACTGCAGGTCCATGCCAGTTTTCCTTTATCCCGGTGCGATTTATATACGGAATAAATAGTATGGTCCTTTGAATAAGGTTCAATGAATTCATTTTCCTTACCGGCCCGGAATACCATGGATTGTATGCCCTGCGGGGAGATACTCAGTTTCAGACTTGCCTGTTTATCCGTAATGCCACGGCCTGAGTACGCACGTATGTTTGGGTAGCGTGCCTGCAGGGCCGGCTCAAAGTTGGAAGCTTCGAAAACCTCAAACGTTTCCAGGCTGCCCGCCGCGTTCGGAAGTGTTATCACAACAGAGCGCCTGCCCTGTACATCTACAACCGAAAATAATTGCTGACGGAACCCAGCCGCGTTAAGGTTGAACAGTTTAAATTCTTTCGGGAATGAAAGCCTGTCGACCGCTTTGTCGGTAACGATGCTGTTGCGGCTTTCTGTGTTGGCTGTCCAGAATTTATCCGATTGGGAGAAACCTGTTGTGGTAGCAATGACCAGCAGGCATACAAAGAGTACAGTTTTTTTCATTGGGTCGGTTTTTAAAA
>DAOQRQ010000216.1:0-5518 GCA_035355815.1 Ferruginibacter sp.
CATGCCCCAACTGGTAAGTCCGGGCTTTACCTTTAGCAGGTAATTATATTCGGGATGCTGTTTTATCAACTGCTCGATGTAAAATTTTCTTTCCGGCCTTGGCCCCACCAGGCTCATCTCGCCTTTTAAAATATTCCAGAGCTGGGGTAATTCATCCAGTCTCCATTTCCGCATCACTTTACCCCAGTTGGTTATGCGGCGATCGTTATCGCTGCTCAGCACAGGGCCGTTGGGTTCTGCATCCGTTATCATACTCCTGAATTTTATCATGATGAAGGGTTTGCCCTTAAAACCGATCCTTTCCTGGAGATATAACAGGGGTCCTTTGGAAGATAGTTTTACCCGCAGGGCAGTATAAATGAAAAGCGGGGAGAGGAGGGTAATTCCCAGAAGAGAAACAACGATATCTATGATGCGTTTAAAATTCTGTTGCCAGAGAGGGAGCAGGCCACTGTGCAGGTCAATGAGCGGAATGCCGATCACACTGTTTGTTTTTACAGCGCCGCTGATGATGTCGACCGTATCGGCGGTGATCTTGATGTTCACATCCTTATCACTGAGCTGTTGCAATATCTTCTCCAGCTGGTCCCTTTCCTTCTTTTCCACGGCAATGATCACTTCTTCTACCTGGTTATCTTTTATTACAGACGTAATGTTTTCGGCATTGCCAAAATTTTTAACGGCCTCGGGTAATGAAGAGCTATGATTTCCGTTGGTATTCACAAAACCAAGTACCCGGAAACCGGTGGTACCCTTATCGGTGATGGCGGTTTTGTAAAGAGAGGCGGCATTATAACTGGAGCCAATGATCAGGGTGTTGAAAAATACGGTGCCATTGTTCAATTGTTTTTTTGCATACCCCAGTGCAATGAGCCGGATGCAGAAAGTGAAAAAGGTTTGCAGGCCCCAGAGTGAAAGGAATTCTTTGTAATAGATGCTGTAATCGCCGGTTACATCGTAAATGAGAAAGAGAAATAATATCCCGATGCTTCCAAAAAAAGTATAAATGACCGTGTTCATCAGTTCAATCACTCTTGACTTCTGGTACAGTGCATCGTAACAGCCTGCCAGGTAATAAAGCACCAGCCATACCAGGGGAAAAAGTAAAATGCCTGTGTAGAATTTGGGGCCGATGATGAAGGCCTCGCCAATGATATATTTGCGTACAAAATAAAAACTCATCCAGGAAAGGATGCCGGCAATAAGATCGCCGAATGCATACCAGCCGATATGTATCCTGGGTTGTTTCAATGGGGGTGGATCCCGGGGGATCAGTTTATGTTTTTAATGGGTCGTTACATTACCAATTTTTTCCAGTATCTGGTGGGCCACTTCCATGGCCCTGAAGCCATCTACGGCACTTACCGGCGTATCGCTGTTATTTAAAATGGCATCCCGGAATTGTTCCAGTTCCATCTTAATGGCATTCACATCTTCCACTGCGGGGTTGGCAATGGCAATTGTTTTTTTGCCGTTGTTTGTATCAATGTCGAAGGTGAATACATTCTTATCCCCGGGGGTATTCAGGCGGATGATCTCTGTTTTCTTTTCCAGGAAATCGATACCGATATACGCATCTTTCTGAAACAGGCGCATTTTCCGCATCTTTTTCATCGATATGCGGCTGCTGGTAAGGTTGGCCACACAGCCATTATCGAATTCAATACGAACGTTGGCGATGTCGGGCGTATCGCTCATCACCGCTACGCCATTGGCACTTATATAATTTACATTGCCTTTAACCAGGCTTAAAATGATATCGATGTCGTGTATCATCAGGTCCAGTATCACGCTTACGTCGGTGCCACGGGGATTGAACTGGGCCAGCCGGTGCACTTCTATGAACATGGGGTTCAACGACTGCCCCTTTAGTGCAAGAAATGCGGGGTTGAACCGCTCTACATGCCCCACCTGGAATTTGATATTTGCTTCCTTTGCCAGCTTCACCAGTTCTTTTGCTTCGTCCATGGTATTGGCCAGGGGTTTCTCTACAAACACATGTTTGCCTTTTTTTATGGCCAGTTCGCATAAGTCAAAATGAAAGGAAGTAGGGGCTACAATATCAAGCGCATCGCAGGAATCGATCAGTTTTTCAACTTCTTCAAACCGTTGCAGTTGGTATTTTTCGGCTACGGCTTTTGCATTGGCATCGTCGGTATCGCTGAAGCCAACCACTTGTACGTCCCCGATCGTTAACCAGTTATTGAGGTGAAATTTTCCCAAATGGCCTGCGCCAATAACTCCTATTTTAAGCATGCTAAAAAGTCAAAATTTAAAAGTGAAAAGCCCGGATCCAAAACATCATGTTTTGTTTTGAATTTTCAGCTTTGATTTAATTCTCATCCCAGAATCCCATTCTGCCGAATTTTTCAATTCGCTGCTGTATCCTTTTTTCAGGATCGATGGCTTTTAATTCCTTTAATATGGGCAGGAGATGATCTTTGAGAATATCTGCGGCTCCTTTATAATCCCAATGGGTGCCGCCCAGAGGTTCGGGGATCACCCCATCTACCAACCCGAATTTGAGCATATCGTTGCCGGTAAGTCTCAGTTGCTCTGCAGCCGTTTCTTTTTTATCCCAGCTGCGCCATAAAATACTGCTGCAGCTTTCGGGAGAGATAACGGTGTACCAGGTATTCTCCATCATATATACCCGGTCGCCCACGCCGATACCCAAAGCACCGCCGCTGGCGCCTTCGCCGATGATGACACAAACCACCGGAACTTTTAAACGGATCATTTCATATATGTTCCGGGCAATGGCTTCTCCCTGTCCTCTTTCTTCGGCTTCAAGCCCCGGGAAGGCACCGGGCGTATCAATTAAAGTAACGATAGGTTTATTGAATTTTTCGGCCAGTTTCATCAACCTCAGCGCCTTACGGTATCCCTCGGGGTTTGCCATACCAAAATTGCGTAGTTGACGGGTTTTGGTGTTGGAACCTTTTTGCTGTCCGATCATCATCACGGTCTCGCCACCCAATTGGGCAAAACCTCCTACCATGGCCTTATCGTCCTTCACATTCCGGTCGCCGTGCAGCTCAATAAAATTGGTGCACATATTCATGATGTATTTGAGGGTATAGGGCCTGTCGGGGTGGCGGCTAAGCTGAACCCGCTGCCAGGGGGTTAAATTGGCGGTGAGGTGTTTTTTGGTCTCCACGATCCTTTCTTCCAGCATGGCAATGGCATCGCTCATATTGGTCTTTGATTTTTCGGACGTGATCTTCAGTTGCTCTATCTGGTCGTATAGTTCTTTGATGGGTTTTTCAAAGTCGAGAAATTGCCTTTTTTTTAACTCGATCATGTGGTAAGTTTGATGTTTTGGTTACAATTTAATCATGCTTTGTATAAGGGAAAGTGTAAGATAGTTTGTAAAATTATGGCTTACAATTTTTTTATAAAAGTTTTGGATGGCAAAGATAAAAAAACCTATCTTTGCCCTCCCGAAAAATGGGTGTAAAAGCGGGTTTCCCGCTTTAAATCCAGGACCCGGGTAGTAGGATTGGTAGTTCAGTTGGTTAGAATGCCGCCCTGTCACGGCGGAGGTCGCGGGTTCGAGTCCCGTCCAGTCCGCAGAAAGTTAAAGCCCGTAATTTTTTACGGGCTTTTTCTTATTTAATAGATTTTTCATTTCCCGGTTTGGAAGACACCAACCGGGAAAAGAAAAATGCTGAATTGAACGAAACCTTCGCTAAAATAAGGAAGGGTAGTAAAAGGTTGTTGAACGATTACAGCGTATCTCTTAGCGACAATTCATTGCTTTTTGCTCCGGCCCGGAAATCAGCAGCAGTTGTTTTGGTTTGATGCAATGCCAAACTTATCCAGTATTTTTTCCAGGGGGCAGAATTTTGTAAAAGAGGATTGTAATAAGTTCAACCCGACAAAAACACTCAGCAACAACCAGTTGACATTTATATAGTAGGCAAGGGCAATGCTTGCCAAAACAAAACTGCCGGCAACGGCACGAACGATCCTTTCTCTCATATTTAATTTTTAATAGTTAGTAACTTGATTGTTCTACCGGTACAATAAATGCCCTGATCGGAAATTCAGACGGCGCATTCTGATTGTGTTTGCTTATTCGTTCAAATGCTGTTAATGCATTCTTATCCGCTGTAAAACTGAACAGGACTATGGAATCAAATTCCTCTTCGCCGCTGGCGAACCAGTTGTCCATCAGATTCCGTGGATGGCCATCTTTGTGCCCGATCGTTTTGCTTACGCTAAATACTTTTATCTGTGCTTCTTCAAAAATTTTCGCAACAGCTTGCTGGTATTCTTTAAGGCTGGTTACAATTAATAGTTTCATGATATTTGCTTTTTAAATATGCAATAGCTTTATTTCGTTTTTCTCCGCATCATCTTATAATAGAGCAGGGGTACCACCAATAATGTCAAAAAAGTAGATGTAATAGTCCCGCCCATGAGCGATATGGCAAGCCCCTGGAAAATGGGGTCGAATAAAATGATAACAGCACCCAGGGCTACTGCGCCGGCAGTTAATAAAATGGGCGTTGTACGCACTGCACCAGCTTCTATGATGGCCTGTTTTAACGGGATCCCATCTTTTAAGCGGATATTAATAAAGTCAATAAGTAATATAGAATTGCGTACCATTACGCCTGCAAGTGCAATAAATCCGATCATAGAAGTGGCGGTGAAGTAAGCATGCAACATCCAGTGCCCAAGCACAATGCCTATCAACGACAATGGAATGGCCGCAAGCATGACCAACGGTACAGAAAAATTCTGGAACCAGCCAACGATCAGGATATAGATCATAATGATAACCACCAGAAATGCAATGCCAAGGTCCCTGAACACTTCAAAGGTGATCTGCCATTCGCCGTCCCATTTCAGGCTGTAATTATCTTCCAGTTCGGGTTGATGTGTATATTCTTCTTTTAAAGAGAAGCCTGTTGGTACTTTGATATTTTTTAGGCTGTCGGAGATATTGGAAATGGCATAAGAAGGACTTTCCAGTTTACCGGCCATATCTGCTAATACATAAACCACTTCTTTCTGGTTCTTTCTGTATATGCTTTTCTGTTTTATTTGTTTTTTTACTATAACCACATCCCGTATGGGAACAGCATTGCCCTGCATGCCGGTTATTTTTAAGTTGAGGATATCATCGATGCTGCTTTTATCAATATCACTTAATTGCAGCCTGATAACCGTTTGATTGAAAGATGCCGGTTGATACATATTGCCAACGGGCAGGCCGGATAGGGCAGCATTCACCGTAGCGGTAACCTGCGCCGGTGCTACGCCGTAGCGCATGGCTTTTTCCTTGTCTACCTCAATATGATATTCGGGCTGGTCGGCTTCAACCATCCAGTCTGCATCAACAACGTCTGTTGTTTTAGTAAACCTGTCTTTAAGCTGTTGTGCGATCTTTATTTGCTCATTATAGTCGGGCCCGTATATCTCTGCAACCAGTGTTGATAAAACCGGCGGGCCGGGAGGTACTTCCACCATTTTGGCATTGGCATTGTATTTTTTTGCGATCGCCTGT
>DAOQRQ010000217.1:0-5503 GCA_035355815.1 Ferruginibacter sp.
CCACTTATTTGCACAAGATTTTAAAACGGGGCTTTTAAAATTTGAAAATGATGTTTGGGTACCGGTTTCCACGATAAATGCTTTACCGGCCAATGATGCAGTAACCGGAATGTTGCCTGTAAATGCCGACAGGGTTGTAATTACTACTTTAAAAAACGGGTTATATAACCTTGTAAACAATAAGATCGCTGTTCTGGAATCGCTGAACAATTCAGTTTTTAAGAATGAGCGTATTTATGCAGCTGCAGCTGTAAATAAAGAATGGATGGCTTTGGCTACCAACAGTAACGGTGTTTACATAACCGATTTTAGTGGGAATATCATACAAAGTTTTTCACGAACAGAAGGTTTGCAAAATAATAATGTACTTAGCATTTTTTTAGACAGCCAGCTTAATTTATGGCTGGGCCTTGATAATGGAATTGATCTGATATCCTACAACAGTTCCATCAAACAGATTAAACCCTTATTACAGGACGGATCAGGTTATACTGCTATTATACACCAGAACCGTTTGTACCTTGGTACATCCAACGGTTTGTATAGTGTACCTATGCAGCCTGAACCGGATATGAGTTTCAGCAAGGGTAGTTTTACTGCCGTAAATAATACAAAGGGACAAACCTGGGGGCTGGCAATTATAAATAACCAATTATTACTAGGCCATCACGAGGGCGCATTTGCGATCAGCAACAATACTGCAAATCTTATTTCTTCTAACAAAGGATTCTGGAATTTTGTTCCGCTTTCCAACACGTATCCTTCACCACAGCTCGTTGCAGGCGGTTACAACGGCTTAAATATTTTCAACTACGTAAACGGGCAGTTCACTTTTTCTAGCTCAATCGCCGGTTTCAATGAATCATCCCGGTTTGTAACACTGGATATCGACAATAATATCTGGGTATCTCACCCATATCACGGGGTCTTTAAAATAGTCCGAAAAGCAGATGGCAGCTACAATACGTTTGCTTATTCAAGTACCAGGGGACTTCCATCCTTATTAAATAACCATATTTACACCATTAAAAATCAATTGGTAGTTGCAACTGAAAAAGGCATTTATGTATACAATAAAGGGAAAGACAGTTTTGAACCATCTGAATTTTATCATAAACTGCTTGGCGATCAAAGCATCCGCTACCTGAAAGAAGACAGTAACGGAAATATCTGGTTTATTCATGAAAAAAGCCTGGGTGTAATCGATTTTTCAAATAAAGGCTCTGTGGTCATTCAGTTGCCTGAGTTAAATAATAAAATGCTTAGTGGCTTTGAGTTTATTTATGCTGTAAATGAAAACAATATTTTTTTAGGCGGTGAAAAAGGTTTTTATCATATTAATTATGCCAAGTATAGGCAAAACATACCCAAACTGCTGGTCCAAATAAGGTCCTTAAGAATCATCAATCAGACCGACAGCCTTTTGTTTGGCGGTTATTATGAAAATGAGAAACAGGTTCAAGATGAAAAAGATATTCCTTCCGTAAGTAATAGCTGGAAGACTTTACGTATTGAATATGCTTCTACTCTTTTTGGTTACCAATCAAACCTGGAATACAGTTACCGGCTGAAGGGATATGATAATAATTGGAGTGAATGGACGGACAGAACAGAGAAAGAGTACACCAACCTGCCGGCCGGCACATTCAGTTTTGAAGTTAAGGTACGTAACAACCTGGGCAACGAGTCGGCTGTATCAACGTATACATTTACCATTTTACCGCCCTGGTATAAAACAAACATTGCAAAGGTCTTGTACCTGTTATTGATTGCAACAGGGCTGTATTTATTATATAAATTGCAGGAGAAAAAATTTAAACTGCAGCAGGCAAAATACGAACAGGAACAAAAAAGGTTACGATACATTCATGACCTGGAAATTGCCAAAACCGAAAGTGAGCTGGTAGCTTTACGAAACGAAAAACTGGAAGCAGATATTAATTACAAAAATTCTGAACTGGCTTCTTCCGCCATGCACCTGGTAAAAAAAGGCGAGCTGGTCTCTAAAATGAAAACAGAACTGGCGCACGTAATAAAGGGCATCAGTAATCCTCAGGCTGAGACTGAGCTTAAAAAGATCATCAGATCCATCAGCGAAGATGATAATATGGACCAGGAGTGGGAAAATTTCGCTCTACACTTTGATAAAGTACATAGTGATTTTATCAGCGCATTAAAAGAAAAACATACTGGTTTAACTAACAACGAAATAAAACTCTGCGCTTACCTGAGAATGAATTTGTCTACAAAAGAAATTGCACAACTGATGAATATCTCCATCAGGGGTGTTGAAGTAAGCCGTTACAGGTTACGAAAGAAAATTGAATTGCCTAAAGAGACCAGTTTATTCAATTATCTGCTTACAATTCAAACGAATAGATAATATAGTTGCACTAATTAAAAATCCTATATTGCTATAGGGTTTTTAATTAGCTTTCAGTTGGTTCTGCTGCTTCGCCTTCGGCCGTTTCGGGAGCTGTGCCTTCAACAATATCACCAACCTCTTCTTCTTTTTCCTCAAGTTGTGTAATGGCTGCAATGGCATCGCCTTCATCCACCCGTATAAGTTTAACCCCCTGGGTAGCCCTGCCCTGCTCGCTGATCTGGTTCACAGGCATCCGGATGGTTATGCCCGATTCGCAGGTGATCATCAGGTCTTCTTTTTCGGTCACGTCGAGCAAACCAACAAGCGACCCGGTTTTATCGGTTACACTAATGGTTTTTACACCCTTGCCTCCCCGGTTGGTAACCCGGTATTCTTCCACAGCCGTACGTTTTCCATATCCTTTCTCACTAACCACTAAAATGGTACGGGTCTTATCTTCCCTGTTCACACAGGCCAGTCCAACCACTTCATCTTTATCATCGTCTACTTCAATGCCGGCAACACCTTGTCCGCCCCGCCCGGTACTGCGTACTTTCTCTTCCGGGAAACGGATGGCACGGCCGCTCTTCACCGCCATCATGATCTCACAATTGCCATCGGTTAGCCTGGCTGCCAGTAACTGATCGCCGTCTAAAATAGTAATGGCATTGATACCCGTTTGTCTTGGCCTGCTGAAATCTTCCAGGTCGGTCTTTTTGATCAGGCCCTTCTTGGTACAGAGAACAATGTAATGGCTGTTCACATAATCCTTGTCCTCAAAATTCTTCACGTCAATAACGGCCCTTACTTTATCGTCCGGCGGAATCTGAACTAAATTCTGGATCGCCCTTCCTTTGCTGGTTTTATCTCCTTCGGGGATATGGTAAACAGGCAGCCAGAAGCACCTTCCTTTTTCAGTAAAGAATAATAGGGTATGATGCGTGGATGCTACGAACAGGTGTTCGATATAATCCTCCTGCCGGGTGCTGCTGCCCTTGGCGCCACGGCCACCGCGGCGTTGCTGCCTGTACTCGGTAGCCGATGTACGTTTTATATAACCCAGGTGTGAAATAGTAACTACCACATCTTCTTCTTCAATGAGGTCGATCATTTTGATCTCATCATCCAGGTAGGTTATTTCGGTACGGCGTTCGTCACCAAATTTGTTTTTGATCTCCGCCAGTTCATTTTTAATGATATCGAAACGCATACTTTCATTGGCCAGTATTTCTTTCAGCCTTTCGATCAGTTTCATGATCTCGGCGTGTTCTTCCCGGATCTTTTCTATCTCCATGCCGGTAAGGCGTTGCAGCCGGAGTTCCAGCACCGCTTTCGATTGTATCTCACTCATGCCGAATTCGGTCATCAATCCTTCCTGTGCAATATTTGGTGTGGCAGAATTACGGATCAATGCGATCACGGCATCCAGGTTATTGAGGGCAATGATGTATCCTTCTAAAATGTGCGCCCTTTCCTCTGCTTTGCGTAATTCGTATTTGGTTCTGCGGATCACCACTTCATGCCTGAAATCAACAAACTCTTTGATAAGGTCTTTCAGGTTGAGTGTATAAGGCCTTCCTCTTACGATGGCCACATTATTGATACCGTAGGAAGTTTGCAGTTCGGTATGCTTGTACAACTGGTTTATCACCACCTGGGCAACGGCATCTTTTTTAAGGTCCACCACAATCCGGGTGCCTTCCTTGCTGTTACTTTCGTCGTTCACATTGGAGATACCTTCTACAATCTTCTCGGCAGTTATCTCGCCGATCTTTGCAGCCAGGTTATCGATGTTAACCTGGTAAGGCACTTCATAAATCACCAGCTTCTCTCGTCCGCCCGGACCAGTCTCGATATTTACTTTACCACGAAGTACCACCCTACCTCTCCCGGTATGCATGGCAGCCCGTACGCCTTCAAAACCAAAGATGGTTCCGCCGGTCGGGAAATCGGGCCCTTTTACATGTTTGATAAGATCTTCAATACTGATCTCATTATTGTCTACGTAAGCAATACATGCATCGATCACTTCCGAAAGATTATGCGGCATCATGTTGGTAGCCATGCCCACGGCAATACCACTGCTGCCGTTTACCAACAATTGCGGTATCCTGGTTGGCAATACCGTTGGCTCCTGCAGGCTATCGTCAAAGTTGAGCTGAAAATCCACAGTGTCTTTATCAATATCTTCCACCATGGCCTCGGCCAGTTTTTGCATGCGTATCTCTGTATAACGCATAGCAGCCGGCGGATCTCCACCCTGGCTGCCAAAGTTACCCTGACCATCCACCAGTTTATACCGCATGTTCCATTCCTGCGCCATACGAACAATGGTATCGTAAATGGCTGTATCGCCATGCGGATGGTATTTACCCATGATGTCACCTACCAGGCGGGCAGATTTTTTATAGGCTTTGTTGCTGTTGTTGCCCATCTCGTTCATACCGAACAAAACCCTGCGGTGAACGGGTTTCAGGCCGTCACGCACATCAGGTAATGCCCTTCCCACGATCACACTCATGGAGTAATCGATGTAGGAGGTCTTCATTTGTTCCTCAATATTCACCGGGATGATCTTGCCCCGGTTGTTAAGATTGCCCGTATTTTCAGGCAGGTTTTCTTCGTTTAAATTCCCGTTGTTTTCCATAATTTTTTATAGGCTGCGAAGATACCGAAAATAGCCTGTTTCTGAACGTAAAAAAGGGCGTTTTTGAGGCCTATTTTCGCACATTTTTTTGGGGGTTGTGGATAGAAACACGGACGACGCAGATGAAACGGATTTTACACAGATCGGATCCGTTTTCATCCGCCAAAATCCGTGTTATCAGCGTTTCTATCATCAATTGATTTAACTTGCAAAAAACCTTTTTATTTGAAAACGATTGTTCTTATCGGCGCCGGAAAATCGGCCACTGTTTTAATAGATTACCTCATAGCTGAATCTGAAATCAATAACTGGAAGTTCATCATTGCCGATTCAAACCGCGACCTCATTCTTGCCAAAACAAACAACGCTCCTTTTGCTGAAGCGGTTGAACTGGATGTACTCAATGAAACGCAACGGAGCAAATTGATAGAAGGGGCGCATGTGGTTATTTCGATGATGCCCCCTGCCCTTCACTTTTTAATTGCCAAAGA
>DAOQRQ010000218.1:0-5462 GCA_035355815.1 Ferruginibacter sp.
ATCTCCAATGACACAGTATTTTAAAATAGGAAAACTGGCCGCCAGCACCGGGCTCAAAGGTGAACTGGTTCTGCAGCACAGTTTGGGCACCAAAACATCCCTAAAAGGACTGGAGGCGATCTTCCTGGAAGAAAAGAAAGATAATTTTATTCCCTACTTCGTTCAGTCAACGAAGATCAGAAGCGAAAATGAAACAGTCATCAAACTGGAAGGCATAGACATAATGGAAGTCGCCCGTAAACTCACCCCTAAAGAAGTGTGGATCACAGAAACTGATTTTAAAAAGTTTGCAGCAAAATCATCGCCTATAGCATTGCTCGGCTTTATGATGATCGATGATGAAGACAATGAGATAGGAGAGATAACCGAAGTAATAGAACAGCCACACCAGGTATTATGCACGGTATTGATCGGCGGAAAAGAAGCATTGATACCCATTCATGAAGAAAGCCTGGATAAGGTTGATAAGAAGAACAGAAGAGTATATGTGATATTGCCGGATGGATTGTTGGATATATACAGGTAATTCAAAAGGCTAAAGTAAAGAATCAAAATCCAAAGGCAGCAAACGCCTGTTTTTGAATTCTTACTTTTGACTTCTCAAGAGTTTTTAATCATGAGTTCTCCTCAACGTATCATAGCACATTTTGACCTTGACTCCTTTTTTGTTTCGGTGGAGATATTGAACAATCCTTCATTGAAAGGTAAGCCTGTAATTGTAGGCGGCAGGGAAAGAGGGGTGGTAGCTGCCTGCAGTTACGAAGCAAGGGCATTTGGCATTCATTCCGGTATGCCTTCTAAAAAAGCATTGCAGCTTTGCCCGCAGTTAATTGTTTCCAACAGCTCCCGTGCCGATTACAGCCGCTACAGCCGCTGGGTAACACAGATCATTGCCGCCAAAGCACCCTTATTTGAAAAAGCATCGGTGGATGAATTTTACATCGACCTCACCGGTATGGAAAAATTCTTCAAGCCATTGCAATGGACCATCGGCCTGCGGCAGGAGATCATTGATGAAACACATTTGCCTATTTCATTCGGACTGGCCAGTAATAAGATGATGGCCAAAATAGCCACCAACGAAGCCAAACCCAATGGTTATTTACAGATTCCTTTCGGAAAAGAAAAAGAATTTCTGGCGCCCTTGCCGGTAAATAAAATTCCGGGAGTAGGCGATCACACATATGAGGTACTGAAAGCGATGGGCATACGCACCATTAAAGATGTTAGCGAAAGAACACCCGAAGAACTGGAAGAACGGCTGGGTAAATGGGGAGCCGATCTCTGGCAAAAAAGCCAGGGAATACATAACAGGGAAGTAAGCCAGTACCATGAGGCCAAATCTGTTTCATCTGAAAATACCTTCAACGAGAATAAGACCGATATGAAGTTTTTGAAAAGTGAACTGGTTCGTCTTACCGAAAAGATCGCTTTTGAACTGAGGCAGGATGGAAAAGTGGCCGGTTGCGTGGCGGTTAAAATACGGTATCCTGATTTTGAAACCACTTCCCGCCAAACCACCATCCCTTATACCTGTGCCGATGACGAGATCATTCCCGTGGTGAAAGAACTGTTTGATAAACTGTACCGGAAGGGAGAGCCCATCAGGCTTTTGGGCGTACGGCTGAGCGAACTGACAAACGACGCCATCCAGACGAACCTCTTTGATGATGTGGAAAAGAAGAACGACCTGTACAAAGCCATCGATAATGTTAAAAACCGTTTTGGAAAAAATTTGCTTACCCGGGCTTCCTCCAATAAAAAATAAGATTGTACTTTCATAGGCTCTTATACACTATAAATTTATCACTATGAGTTTACGATTAGGGGATATTGCTCCCAACTTCAAAGCAAAAACATCGGTAGGTGAGATTGACTTTTATGAATACCTGGGTGATTCATGGGGGATCTTATTTTCTCACCCGGCTGATTACACACCTGTTTGTACAACTGAACTTGGCCGTACTGCTTTATTGAAAGACGAATTTGCCAAACGCAATGTAAAAGTGCTGGCGTTAAGTGTTGACCCCGTGGATAAGCATTTAAGCTGGATCAGCGATATCAATGAAACACAGAATTGCAATGTTGATTTCCCGATCATTGCTGATGACGACAGGAAGGTTGCCGAGCTATACGATTTCATTCATCCCAAAGCGTCGGCAACAGCAACCGTTCGTTCGCTGGTGATCCTTGGGCCGGATAAAGCCGTAAAACTGATCATCACTTACCCGGCATCTACCGGAAGGAATTTTGTGGAAGTATTACGGGTAGTGGATTCCTTACAACTTACTGCCAACTACAGTGTGGCCACGCCCGCTAACTGGGCCGAAGGCGAAAGGGTAATTGTGGTACCTGCAGTAAGCACCGAAGATGCGATTAAAAAATTCCCGAAAGGAGTGGAGATCGTAAAACCTTATTTGCGTTATACCCCGCAACCAAATATTTAATAACGGCCGGCACGCTTTAGTGTGCCCGACCTTTTATCTTCTGTATACAAACCTATACGGCGTTAAAACCTTATAGGTTTTTTCTTAGCTGTTGCAGCAAAGCCCTTATGTCTTTCGGTAGTTCTGCCTGCAGTTCGAATCCCTTTCCATCTGCATCGGTAAACTTCAATCGTCCCGAATGCAGGGCCAGCCTGTTCAGCATCGGCCGTTCTTCCTCATCGTGTTTACTTAATTTGAATTTCTTTTTTAAGGAAGAAAGCAGGATGGGTTTTCCATCGCCATATAGTTCATCGCAGGCCAGGGGATGGCCCATGTTTTTACAATGAACCCGTATCTGGTGTGTACGCCCGGTATGCAGCTGAAATTGCAGCAAAGAAAAATATTTAAGGTCTTCCATCACTTCATAATCTGTTACCGAAGGTTTTCCCTTGCGGTGAACAACCATTAACCCTTTTTGTACCGGGTGTTCGCTAATGGGTGCATCAAGGGTTCCTTTTTTTTCAGCCAGGGATCCATGCACCAGTCCTGTATAATATTTTTCAATTTTCCTCTCTTCAAATAATTGCGAGAAATATTTATGGGCGGCTTCTGTTTTTGCAAACAGGATGATGCCGCTGGTGTCTTTGTCAAGCCGGTGAACGGTGTAAATGCTTCCGTACTTGGCCAGCAGTATATCCTTTAATGAAGTTTGGGTTTGTTCCCTGTCGGGGATCGACAAAAGGCCGGCGGGCTTATTAACCGCAATGAAAGAATCATTCTCAAAAATGATCTCAGGGCTCAGTTTTTTCACTCACTTTCCTTTTTGAAGTGTTCATGTATTTAAGTAACCTGATCTCTTTTTCGCTCAGGTGGCGCCACTTGCTACGCTCCACATTTTTTTTGGTGAGGTTGGCATACATCACCCGGTCGAGCCCCTTCACATCATAACCCAGGTGTTCAAAGATGCGGCGTACAATACGGTTGCGGCCGCTGTGCAGTTCAATACCGATGATGGATTTGTCTTTGCTGTCGGCATAAGCCAGGCTGTCTACATTTATTATTCCATCTTCCAGCTTCAACCCTTTTAATATCTTATCAAAGTCTGCTTTTACCAGGGGCTTATCCAGTTTTACTTCGTAGATCTTTTTTATCTCGTAACTCGGGTGCGATAGTTTTTGGGTAAGGTCGCCGTCATTGGTAAGCAGCAAAACACCCGAAGTATTCCGGTCTAAACGGCCAATGGGATATACTCGTTCCGTAGTGGCATTTTTGATCAGTTGCAATACCGTCTTTCTTCCCTGCGGATCATCGGTGGTGGTGAGGTAATCCTTTGGCTTGTTCAATAAGATATACACGAGGTTCTTGGTTACAAATAATTTTTTACCGTTGTAGATCACTTCATCGGTTGACTGAACTTTATAACCCGGTTCGATATTTATCTTTCCATTCACTTTCACTTTGCTGCCGGTAATTAACGCCACGGCATCCCGCCTGGAACATATTCCGCAATGTGCCAGGAATTTATTCAATGGCATAGAAGCAAAAGCTTCCTGTTTGGAGTTTGGTGTTTGCGGTTTGGGGTTTGAAGTTTGATGTTTGCCGTTGCCTTTAGCCGGTTTGATATGGCTGGCTGCGGGCTTACCTGTTTTCTTCGCCTGTCTTGCCAGGTATTCTTCTTCTTTTTTCTTTTCAAAAAAGGCGTTCCGCTCTTTACGGTATTTTTTCTTTTGCTGGCGTAATTCTTCTTTTACAACGCTGTTCTTCTTTTTGGCAACAAATTTCTGGAAAGGGGCCTGGCTCATAAGTGAAAGTGTTTTACTGTTATTGCAACAGGAGTGAGGGGCAAAGATAGCCTATTTACCCGGTCTGACGTCCCGTCTGACCGATTCGTATCATTTCTTATTCGCCAGTTGCCCGCAGGCTGCATCAATATCCTTACCCCGGCTTCGGCGCAGGCGTACGTTCACCCGGTGTTTGGCCAGGTAGTCGGTGAACTGCTGGGTCTTGTCCTCATCGGGTTTCATGAAGGAGGCGTTATCAATGGGATTGTATTCAATAACGTTGATAAGATGAGTAGGTATCTGGCGATAAATTTTTATCAGGTCATTCGCATCTTCAATGGAATCATTCACGTCTTTGAATAAAATGTATTCTAACGTGATGTCGTTCTTCGTTTGCTCATAAAAATAATTCAGGGCTTCTATCAGCACTTCAATATTGTTGCTTTCGTTGATGGGCATGATGGCATCCCGTTTCTTATCGCTGGCGGCATGCAGTGAAAGCGCCAGGTTGAACCGTACCTTATCATCGCCCAATTGCCTGATCTGTTTGGCCACACCGGCGGTGGAAACGGTTATCCGTTTCGGGCTCATACCCATGCCGTCGTTTGCCGTGATGCGTTCAATTGCCTGCAATACATTTTTATAATTCAGCAACGGTTCGCCCATACCCATGAAAACAATATTGGTGAGTTTGGTGCCGTATACTTTCTCGCTCTGCTGGTTCAGTAAAGCTACCTGGTCGTATATCTCATCAAAATTTAAATTTCGTTTTCGGTCCATATAGCCCGTTGCACAGAATTTACAGCTAAGGCTGCAACCGATCTGCGATGATACGCAGGCGGTTTGTCTTTTTTCTGTTGGGATCAAAACACCTTCTACAAAATGACCGTCAAAGGTTTTAAACCTCGATTTTACCGTTCCATCTCCGCTTACCTGGTTGGTATCAACCGTAATGGCCGGTAGTGAAAAATTCTCCGCCAGTTTCTGCCGCAGTTCCTTGGAAAGATTGCTCATATCATCAAAACGCTGGGCATTCTTCTTCCAGATCCATTCATAGGTTTGAATGGCACGGAATTTTTTATCGCCGATCGATTCAAAATATTCCTTCAGCTCAGGCAGGCTCAGGGTGCGTATATTTTTTGCTGCGGTCATGCCGCAAAGGTACTTCGTATTGACCTTATATCCACTCGTCAAAAGGTTAGCAGGGATTCAGTAAAAAAATGTAGCTTCCATGAACATATTATACCATGCGTAA
>DAOQRQ010000219.1:0-5443 GCA_035355815.1 Ferruginibacter sp.
TTGCGTTTAATTTTTGCAGCATAGTCTCAGTTCAATTGTACCTGGCCTTTATTGATGATGCCGATCACTTTTCCTTTCAGTTTTTTGCCGGTGAAGGGAGAGTTCCCTGACTTAGATCGTATCATTTCCTCGTTAAAAACAAATTCGGTGGCCGGGTTAAACAACGTGACACAGGCCATTTCTCCTTCTTTGATCTCGGGAACAGGCAAGCCGAATAATTTCCTTGCATTCACTGTTTGCATCTGTACAAAATCCGCTGCCGCCATTCCCGCGGTGATCACTGCAGCGAAGAGAGTCTCCAGGCTTATCATGCCGGGTTTGGCGTATTCAAATTCGCAGGTCTTGGCATCCCAATGCTGCGGAAGATGATGAGAGGCTATGCAGTCGATATGCCCATCCAGCAATGCTTTTCGCATGGCCATCATCTCTGTTTTATTACGCAGTGGCGGGTTGAGTTTTAAATTGGTATCGTATTGCTGCAGGTCTTCGTCGCAGAAAAAAACCTGGTAAGGTGTGATAGAACAACTCACATTTATTCCACCTTCCTTTGCCCGTTTTATATACTCCATGCTTTTGGGCGATGATACCCCGGTGAAATGAAGTTTACTGTCGGCATACCGGGTTAATTTAATATCCCTTGCCACCATCAGTTCTTCGGCCATGGCTGGTTTGCCGGGTAACCCCATTTGGGTGGAGATCAGCCCTTCATTCATCAAACCATTTGCCCCGATGCTGGTATCATCGGGCACCTGTATTACGGTGCCGTCAACCGTTTTTACATACTGTAATGCTTTCAGTAACAGGCCGGCATTCTGAACCGGGTGTATGCCGTCGCTGAAGGCAAGGGCCCCGGTTTGCTGCATATCGTACATCTCGGCCAGTTCTTTTCCTTCTGTTTTTTTGGTAATGGCAGCTATCGGATGAATATTTACCGCTGCCTGTTTTGCTTTCTGAATGATGTAGTCGATCTGCGATTTGCTGTCGGCCACCGGGTTGGTATTGGGCAGCAGCATCACATCGGTAAAACCTCCGGCTGCAGCGGCTTTGGCTCCTGATTCAATATTCTCTTTGTACTCAAATCCCGGGTCGCCAAAATCGGCAAAAAGGTCCATCCAGCCAATGCTTACACAGAGCCCCTTTTGTTCAATGACCTGGCTGGCTTTTTCGCTGATGGCATCTGCGATCTTTGCGATCCTGCCATCGTCAATTAAAATGTCTTTGATTTGTCCGTTGAAAGGAGAAGAGGGAGAAATTACCTGCGCTTGCTTGATTAATACCTTCATTTTTCAGGAGATTGGGCAAATATCCTAAAAAAAACTCAGGTTACGAAACCCGGCGGAAAATAACCGGGATGGGCTCAAAACAAAAACAGGAGCTGGAAAGCCCCTGTTTCAATCTAAATACACTGTTATTATGCTGTTACCTGTTTACTACTGTTACGCCTGCTGTTTTCCGTGTGAAGACCAGTTCGGTGTCTTCTTCTGATGAAATAGCGATATCGCCGCTTGATACAAGGCTGGCCTTACTTCCTTCCCTGATATATACATTGATCTTTTTCGACTGCAGTGTATTACCGGAGAATACCAATGATTCTTTTTTAAGAGATACCTTTTCCAGGTTTTTCACATGAACTTCCACGGTGATCTTTGATTTGTAATTGATGTCTCTTTTGGAACTTATCTGCAATTCATTGCCCTGCACTTTCAGTTTAATGTCGTTGAACAGTTTTGATTCGCCCACCAAATAAACGGTTCCGGCTTTGGCGTCGTCAATCAGCACCACATCAATTTCAGCATCCACATCAATTTTTGTGAAGGCAGGCATTTCTTTTTTCTGAACAGCAGTTCTTTCTGCCGTTTGTGCAAATACTCCTGTTGTGGCAAAAAGGAGCAATGCGGCTAGTGTTGTTTTTACTTTCATGGCTTTTGTTTTTTATGGTTATAAATATAATGTGGTAGTTATGCCAGCATGGCGCCTTCGGTCAGCGATTCGGTAACCGTGCGGTAGCGGTTGTATGGCAATTCTTCTTCGGCCAGCTGCATCATGCCGTTGAACACTTCATCCGGTGCTGTGTTCTTTATTTGTTTCAGCCAGTGGGCGATCTCGTTGTTGCTGAGCCCACGCATCATCCATATATTAAAGGCATTCAGTTGCTCAAACGGTATCTTAGAGATGATCTGGATGGTGATGGCGTGCAATTCGTCATCGGTAAAATGTTTCCACAGCAGTTGGTTCAACTGGTTTTCTTCCTTGGCCATGTGCTGCAGGTTGAATGCAACAAATTCGGTATAAGCCACCCGTAAGGCACTGCCCAGTTCTTCCTTCTCTTCATCGCTGCCGGCAGCATATAACATATGGATGAGGGCAGTGAGGCGGTTGCTCAGTTCATGGTCTTTCACATGTTCTTCGGCAAACAGGCTGGCCGCAGAGGGTTCCAGCGATTCGATGGCGTTTAAGATATTATTGTCTTCGGAGTGAGCATGTTTGTCGAACAGTTCCACTACTTCGCTGATGCGTATAGCAATGTTGCCGGCTTCGTCAGCATTGCTGAAATCGGTTTGCTGTAACTGGATGGCTGTTTCATACAGCATGGCTCTTAATCCTTTATGTACCTGGTAAAAAATGTTGTAACGTTTCATCGTTTTTTTTTATTGGTTATTGATAGAACAAAATTGCAAACAACCGAACGGTGAATCAATGTAAGGCTGAATGAAATGTGCAACCCATGGTATGAATTGAGTGATCCGGTCAGGCCAGGGCTCCTGTTATATTTTTCTTAACAGTGACAATACCGGTTGACCGGTACCCGGCCGCCTTCATTGCCCTTTCTGCCTGCAACAGGTGGCGTTGAATATGGGCTGTATAGAATAACAACACATCACCTAATTTCAGTTTGATGAACGGAGCAATGGAAATGGGAACTTTTATTTTATTCAGATCTCTTTTTTGTGAAAGGATGATCAGTTGTTCCAGCTTTTCCAATTGACTGATGAATTCGCTGAGCACCTGTGCCGAATTCAGTTGTTCGGCCGGGCGATGGTTCCCGGGCGATCTCATCTTCTTCTTAGGCTTACCATCCAGGCCGGGGAGCATGAGTTTGTAAAAATAATTTCCCAGCAGGCCGCTTTTAAAGTACGTGTAATAAAGCTGTCTCTCTTCTTTGCCAATGGCTTTTTCCATAGCAGGAAGATAAAAACGGCCATAGCTGTTTAAATGTTCCAGGCATTGGGCAGCACTCCATTTGCCCGGGCCCGGTTGTGCGGTGAAGAATTCGGCAGGCAGTTGCTGCCATTCGCTGATTACTTTTGTTAGCTGGGATTCTGTTTGTGCATACAAACCATCCAATAGTGTTTTTGATAAGTACTTCATGATAATTAATTTTTGTGGATACAAAATTGTTCCATGTTCAAAAATTAATTGTTGGTAAATACCAAGATTTTGGAGATCGCTGTTTGAGCCACATAGTTGTGTTCTACGTACCTGTGTGGTTTGTTTTTTAAAGCCTTATTTTTCCCAGGAGCTTGCTGAAGTTGGTGGCATCAATGCCCAGGTAATTGGCGATGTACTTGTGGGGGATGAGGTTGAGTATATGCGGACTCCGTTTCATCAGCGTACGGAATTTTTCTTCTGCCGTAAAACACTGCACTTCTATCATTCTTTCCAGTACACCGGCAAATGCATAATTGGTGGAAATGCGGATCAGGTGTTCAATGGAATGATGCGCCTTCATCAGTTCATCCATTTGCTGAAAGGTTGTTTTCAAAAAAGAACAGGGCGTTAATGTTTCTACAAAGAACCGGGAAGGGGTTTGCGTAAGAAAACTATCGGCCACGCCACCAAAGGATGGGGCATAGGTAAATACAATCGTTGCTTCCCGGTCCTGCTCATCATAATAATATACCCGCTGTATGCCTTCGGTGATGAAATAAAGGTTGCGTTCGGTTTCGCCGGCCCGGGTAAGCACGGTTTTCCGGGGGGCAGCATCTTCCTGCCAGGCAGAAAGGAATTTATCCAGTTCCTTGTCGCCTGGATTATAAATAGCCTCCACAAATTTCCGTAACTGGTCGGCCTGTGTCATAAATAAAGATTGCTGTAAAAATAGCCCTATAATTTATAAAGAAGCCCGCAGGGTGAGGTAAAAAGGTATTTCAATATGTTCGGTGGATTGCTCCAGGATCAGCTGCGCTGCTTTTTCTCCCATCATCTGGAAATCGGTGCTGATGGTGGTGATGCCGTTGAGGATGATCTTCTTCAGCGGGGTTTCATTGTAAGAGATCACCCCCACGTGTTTTCCTACTTTCATTTTTGTGGTGAGTATTTTCTCAATAAGATAAACCAGGTCGTTTTCCATCAGGTTGATATACACTTCGCCTTCTTTGATAGGCTCCTTCTCCAGTTTGTGTATCACTTTATAGTTAAAGGCATACTCCTGGCAAAAACGGTAAAATCCTTCCAGTATCTCTTTGGGATGATAGGTGTATTCGGGAAAAATGATCTTTAGTGTGTGGTACTTGCTCAGTGCTGTATTGGCCTGCACCAGGGCATTATAAATATCTTTTCCAAAATTCTCATACACGGCCGCATAATCTCCGGTAACACCGGGCACGATCTTGTCGAGCAATATCAGTTTGCCTTTGGGAATGGTATTGATGATCTCCGAAACATTTTCAGCCGCATCCATAAAATGGGGGATGATCACATAATGCGTATAATCCTGGTTTTGCCGGGTGATGAGTTTTTTAAAGAAAAGAAAATCGTTGTTGTAAATATAAAAGTCAATGGCCGCCAGGTCGCCGAGTGATGCCACAAAGGCATCGTAAATGATCTTTTTATGCGGACTCAGTTTGTTGAACAGCAGAAATATCTTCAACTTCTGGTTCAGTTCCACACTCTTTACAAAATATCCCTTGCCGGGAACCGAACCGAGGATGCCGTTTTTCTTCAGGTGTTTATAACCCTTTTCGGCTGTATCCCGGGATATCTCAAATTCAAAACTCAGTTCATTGATGGAGGGCAGCACATCGTTCTCTTTTAATACGCCGGTGGAAATGGCCTTGATGATACAGTTGGCCAGTTGCAGGTACTTGGGTGTAGCCGAAAAATAATCGATCAGGAGGTAATTGAAAATAGTGCCGTGTTTCATGCCGCAATCATTGAGATATACGCCAAACTTACAGCAATTTTAAAAAACCGGCTGTATATATACGTATACTGTTTCTACAACCATGACAGTACATGATAGGCGGTAGTACGGATACTTTTATCTTTATGCCTCTATTGCTTCATATGAAAAAAGGATCAAAATGGGTGTCATACTTGGCGTTATCTTTCATTTTATAGGCGGGTTTGCTTCGGGTAGTTTTTACATGCCTTACAAAAAGGTGAAGCAATGGAGTTGGGAAAGCCTGTGGATCACGGGCGGATTATTTTCCTGGCTCATCGT
>DAOQRQ010000220.1:0-5437 GCA_035355815.1 Ferruginibacter sp.
GCTGCAAAATTCTGGGCATAAATATCGTTCTGTAACTTAAACCCACGGAGGTATTTGATACTATACACAAAGCTTATGATAAAGAGGATCATCATGCCAAACCACATACACACATGGAAATACAGGTTGCGGATAGATTGATGAATAATGGGAAGGTCGGGCACTGCCACCAGGAAACCGGCTATGACGGTATAGATGAGTAACAGCAGGGATAATATTTTCCACCAGTTTTTCTTCAAAAAAGAAAAATTTATTGAGGGGGCAAAGATAGGGAAGTTGAGGTTTATTTTTAAAGATTGATATTGGAAACGGGATTCAGGATTCAGGATACTGGATTAAAAGGTCTTAAGTTATTTTACTCTATCCGGCATCGGGCATCTAGTATCCTGAATCCTGCATCTTACATCTGATCAATCAATCTTTCCAGAGATACGGGAACAATATTACCGCCATGGCAATTACCAATACGTCAAGCCCGGCTATCAGTCCGGCCATCTGCAATACCATCCCCTCCCTGAAAACTTCTGCAAAAGCGGCTTTACTCAGCCGCATCAGTAATAATAATTGCGGCAAAATGACGGGGAAACCGAGTATGGCAATGAGCGCTGCATTCTGTTGCGCCTTGGCTGCAATGGCGCTCATCAACGTAAATACAATGCTGATACCGGCGCCGCCCAGCACAACGATGCCGGTAAAGAGAAGGATATTATCAACCGGGTTGGCTAAAAAAACAGAGAACATCAATAAGCTTACCAGGCTCATTAATACCATCAGCACCAGGTTATATATGATCTTGCCAACTATGAACTCCACCGGTGATGCAACGGAATAAAAGTATAGCATACGGCCCCGGTTCTCCTGCAAAAAACTTTTGGCTACCGCATTCACGCAGATGAAGAGCTGGATGGTCCAGAACAATGCATTCCATACATTGGCATCGGGCTTATCCATCGACAGGTAAAGAACAAAAATGGTGGAAGCGATATAAAGCAGGATACCATAAAAGGTATGCTTCTGTCTGAATTCGAGCAGCACATCTTTTTGCACCAGTGTAAATATCCGTTTTATCATTACTGCGGTTAATCTTTCAGTTGGGCACAAATACGGCACCGGGGTTCGTACACATCTTTTTCTCCCAGCAACACCTGCCCGCCCTCGTTTATTTTACGGTAACTGATATTGGCAATATTGCCGCATACCTGGCAAATGGCGTGCAGTTTGGTAATATAATCGGCTTTGGCCAGCAGGTTGGGCATCTGGCCAAAAGGATTGCCCTGGTAATCCATATCCAGCCCGGCCACTATAACCCGGATGCCTCTTTGGGCCAGTTGCTCACACACATTGCTTACCTGGTCGTCGAAGAACTGGGCCTCATCAATACCCACCACATCCACGTCCTGCGCCAGCAGCAAAATGGTTTGTGAATTATCAACCGGGGTGGAAAGAATGGCGTTGGTATCGTGGCTTACGATCTTTTCCTGGTCGTACCGCACATCAATGGAAGGCTTAAATATCTCCACTTTCAGGTTGGCGATCTTTACCCGTTTTAAGCGACGTATCAGTTCTTCCGTTTTACCGCTGAACATGCTGCCGCAGATCACTTCTATCCAGCCCCTCCGCTCTCCCTTCAGGTTTGGTTCAATAAACATTTAGCTATATTTTTTAAAAATCTGTTTGTAACTTGGTGACCGCAACGCAATTAGTTACCCTGCCTCTCTAAACCGGGCATCAAAAGTATATTAATTATCATGGAAAGAGTGGAAACTCTCCTGAAAAAATTACAGGACCAGTTTGCGCAGAATGCCTCCCCGGAGCAAATGCTGCTTACTGTTCAGATGTTGCAGGCGGAATTATTTCTCCTGCAGGGAAGTCATGGATATGCAGCGGTCAATCAGGATGTGGCTGTAACCGTTTCGGGCATGATGAACCCCGTAAACCAGCCGGATAATAATAACCACCACATTGAAATGGAGATAAAAACCGTGGAAGTGCTGCAGGTGGATGAGGCAGAGATAGAGGCAGAACTGGAAGAGATACGAAGAAATGCCGAAGAGATGCAAAAGATAAGCATCCAGAATAAACCGCATATCATGATGGACAGTGAAGACGATGTTCCCACACTTACCCACCAGCAACAAAGGCAACAATCCACACCCGAAGAAAGCAAAAAAGAGATCAATGAAACGGCGGTTGTTAATGGTACCGCCTCTATCAACGAACGGTTGAAACAATCAAAGATTGACCTGGGAGAAACACTTACAGAAGTTCCCATCAGGGACCTGCGGAAAGCCATTGGGGTGAATGACCGTTTCTTATTTATCAACGAACTTTTCCGCGGAGATGAACCGGCTTATGAAAGAAGCATCAAAACCATCAATGGTTTTTCCATCTTTCCTGAAGCGGAATACTGGATACAACGGGAACTGAAAGTTAAGAACGGCTGGAGCGATGCCAACGAGATCGTTCAGCAGTTCTATCACCTGGTTAAAAGGCGGTTCTCCTGAATGAACTGAATTATTTTTTTAGAAGCTCCTGCATTTTCATACACATATTTTTTTGACGCTTCCCCCCTTTTTACCCGTTCCTTTTCATCGGTTGCCAGTTTATTCAGAATATCTTCCAGCTTAATAAGTCCGTCTGCACTGATACCCCCGCCTGCATCAACCAGTCCGCTTGCTTCAATGAATTTTTCGTACACCGGGCCAAACACAACAGGTTTTCCATACACGG
Source organism: Ferruginibacter sp. (assembly GCA_035355815.1). Lineage (GTDB taxonomy): Bacteria > Bacteroidota > Bacteroidia > Chitinophagales > Chitinophagaceae > Ferruginibacter. The sequence continues at coordinate 2,731 of DAOQRQ010000220.1, forward strand.
CTGCTTCCAGTACATTATGAACACCGTCTTCGCCAAAGCCGCCGCCAACATAAGTAATGTGGGCATATTTGTATAAACGGGCAAGCATGCCCACATTGTCGATGATGAGGATGTTTGAGGTTTGTCCTTCGGCTACGCTCAGGATGGGTTGGAGGTTGGAGGTTTGGAGCAACTCAGAATAAAAGACAGAATTTATGAACTGCTGCTTTACATCTTTTAGATTCTCTGCATCGATCTCATGAGGGGCGATGATGAATTTTATCTGCGGATGTTGTTTTACAAAATGCAGCAACTCTATCTCATCTTCTTCCCAGGTACTGCCGGCAACCATTACCATACTATCGCCGCAAAATTCTTCGATGAACGGAACCGGCTGATGTTTTTCTGCGATCTCTATCACCCGGTCGAAACGGGTATCGCCGTTAATGCTTACATTATTGCTGAACCCAAGTTGCGCCAATAGTTGTTTCGATTCTTCATTCTGTACAAAGAAATGCGTGAATGAGCGCAGCATCTGCTTCCATATCCCGCCATACCATTTAAAGAAAGGCTGGTTTTGTCGGAATATGCCCGATACCAGCAGCAGCGGAATATTCCGTTCCTTTATTTCCTGCAGGTAATAGAACCAGTATTCGTATTTTACCCAAAGCACCAGGCAGGGATCAACCGCATCTAAAAATTTCTTTGCATTAAAAGAAGAATCCATCGGCAGGTAAAAGATATGATCGGCGCCCTTATAATCCTTCATCACTTCATATCCGCTTGGAGAGAAAAACGTCAGCACAATTTTTAATTCTTCATTCTTCATTCTTAATTCTTCCAGTAGCGGTCTACCCTGTTCAAACTCGCCCAGGCTGGCGCAGTGCATCCAGACGGGTTGATCGTTGGTCGTTGATCGTTGGTCGTTAATCCTGGCGAAAATATCTTTGCGTCCGGCCAGCCATTTTTTGGCCTTGGGATTCCAAGCCGCAGCGACCCGTATCCCGGTGGAATACAGCAGCAGAAATAAATTATATAGGAATTTGCCCGGCATGTAATTTCAACAAATCTAACCGCTATTTTTTAATTGAACGGGGCACATATTACAAATTCCCTATTCCTGATGCAATCCTTATCTTTGCGCCGCATAAATATATACTTATGAGGCCCCTGCAAATGGTTGATACAAAGACCCAGTACCAGAAGATAAAAAAAGAAGTGGATGCTGCGGTGATTGAAGTGATGGAAAGTTCCATGTTCATCGGTGGCAAAGTGGTGAATGAGTTTGCTGAGAACCTGGCAAAGTACCACGGCAGCAAACATTGCATCCCCTGCGCCAACGGAACCGATGCCCTCCAGATTGCCATGATGGCCCTGGGCATGCAACCCGGGGATGAAGTGATCGTTCCTTCTTTTACCTATATAGCCACGGTGGAAGTAGCAGGTCTGCTGCATATTAAACCGGTATTTGTGGAAGTTGACAAAAGAACTTTCTGCATTGACCCGGCAGTTATTGAAAATGCCATTACGCCAAAAACAAAGGCCATCATTCCTGTTCATTTATACGGCCAGGCCGCCGATATGGAAAAAATAATGGCCATTGCCAAAAAACATAACCTGTTTGTGATAGAAGACAATGCACAGGCCATTGGCTGCGATTATACCTTCGGCAACGGAACGGTTAAAAAGACCGGCAGCATTGGCCATATCGGCTGCACTTCCTTTTATCCATCGAAGAACCTGGGTGCTTTTGGCGATGGTGGTGCCATGTTTACCGACGATGATGACCTGGCGGGCAAGCTCCGGATGATCGCTTCCCATGGGCAAAGCAAGCGGTATTACCACGATGTGGTGGGCTGTAATTCCAGGCTGGATGCCATGCAGGCTGCCATACTGGATATCAAACTGAAACACCTCGACGAATACATCGCCGCACGCCGCAAAGCCGCCGATTTCTACGATAAGGCTTTCGCGGAAAATAAAAGCATCACTATTCCGTTTAGAGAGGGCAATAATAAACACGTATTTCACCAGTATACGTTGATTTTGAATGGAGTTGACCGGGACGGACTAAGCCAATACCTAACTGAACAGGGGGTGCCCAACATGATCTATTACCCCGTACCTGCCCACCGGCAGAAAATGTTTGATGCCTTTGGCGGAAGCAGCTACGATCTCCCATTGACAGACTGGCTCACAGAACGGGTTATTTCACTGCCCATCCACACCGAACTGGATGAAGAGCAGCAAAACTTCATCGTGAGCAAGGTGCTTGAGTTTGTAAACAGATAACGTATTCATCATCTTAAAAAGGCTTAACCCCCCTTTAGGGGTTGGGGGCAAATATGAAAATTGCAGTTGTAGGAACCGGTTATGTAGGATTGGTTACCGGTACATGCTTCGCCGAAACAGGAAACAATGTTACCTGTGTAGACATCGACCAGGCAAAAGTGGAGAAGCTTTCCAAAGGCGAAATCACCATCTACGAACCCGGCCTCGAAAAAATATTCATCCGCAATCAGAAAGAAGGAAGATTGCATTTCACCACGTCCCTCAAAGAAGGCATCGAAGGAGCCCGCATCATTTTCCTGGCCCTGCCCACGCCCCCGGGCGAAGACGGCAGCGCCGATCTCAAATACATCCTGGGTGTGGCCGGTGACCTCGGGAAACTGATCACCGAATACGTGGTGATCGTTGATAAGAGCACCGTACCCGTGGGTACGGCCGA
>DAOQRQ010000221.1:0-5432 GCA_035355815.1 Ferruginibacter sp.
CGGCCATTGCCAATATGCCGCAGCAGAAATTCAATGATTTTAAAATTAAAGCGGCACAAAAAAATTCGGCGGCCGCAAGGGGTGGTTTATATCCAACTATATCTGTTTATGGAAGTTTGGGAAGCAGGTATAACAGCAGGTCTGAAGAAGTAACCGGCTCAACTTTAATAAACCCACCAATAGGAAAAGTAACCGTTGGTACTGTTGATTATAATGTATATCGCCTGAACCCGTTTCAGGATTACACCTACAGCAAACAACCTTTCTTTTCTCAATTGAATCAGAATTTTAATCAAGCCGTAGGTTTAAGCTTACGTGTCCCAATCTTTAACGGGTATAGTGCACGCACAACATACGAAAGAAGCCGTATCAACATACAAAGCCTGCAATTGCAGAAAGACCTCGATAACCAAAGCCTGAAACAGAATATTTACCAGGCTTATAATGCGGCCATGGTGGCGCTTCAGAAATTCAATGCGGGCAAAAAAGCAATGGAAACCGCAGAACGTACGTACGGCTTTGCACAGAAACGTTACGACGTGGGCCTGATGTCGACCTTTGAACTGATCACCAACCAGAACAACGTATTCAGGGCAAGACTGGAAAATGCACTGAACCAGTTTGATTATGTGTTTAAGATGAAAGTGCTGGAATTTTATAAAGGGCAGGGGTTGAAACTTTAGCCCCCTCCGCCCCCTAAAGGGGGAACCTGGTTTATAATTACTTGATACTTTCATAAAACGAAAAGGATTAATTAATTTAAAAGATCAGGAGTGGTATAAAGTACAAGGGTGCGACGCCTGTGAAGCTGAAGAAAGATCAACTGCCCGTAACCCCGTTTGAACGGCGTTGAGCCGGGCGGGCAAAAACAACAAACTACAAATTGTAAACCGATATAATTATGAGCAAGTCGCTAAAATGGATATTGATAAGTGTGGGAATATTACTGGTACTGATGGTGGTACTTTCCAAAACAGGTGCTTTTGGTAAAGACGAGGGTTTAAAAGTAACGGCAGAAAAAGTGCAGAAGCGTACCATCACCGAGATCGTGAATGCCAGCGGAAAAATTTATCCCGAGATAGAAGTAAAGATAAGTCCCGACATCAGCGGCGAGATCACCGAACTGAATGTACAGGAAGGCGATTCGGTAAAGAAAGGCCAGGTGCTGGCCCGTATTTATGCCGATATATATAATATACAGCGTAACCAGGCGGCCAGCGGCGTAGAGCAAACGCAGGCGCAGGTAGCCAACTCACAGGCGGCCATTGATGCATTGAAAGCGCAGATGGAACAGGCGCAGCGTACGTATGACCGGCAAAAAAAGCTGTTTGATGATAAAGTGATCAGCAAAAGTGAATTTGAAATGGCAGACGCCAATTTAAAAAGCAGCACCGCTAATTACAATGCAGCCAAACAGGGTATTCGTGGCGGACAGGCCAGTGTAGAAAGCGCCCGGGCCAATTTAGAAAAAGCCAACAAAGATCTTAGCAGAACAGCCGTGATAGCCACCATGGACGGCGTGGTAAGTTTATTAAATGTAAAACAGGGCGAACGGGTGGTAGGAAGTAACTTAATGAGCGGAACAGAGATGCTTCGTATTGCCGACATGAGTAAAATTGAGATACGGGTTGATGTGGGAGAGAATGATGTGCCCAAAGTAAAACTCGGCGACAGTGCAAACGTTGAAGTGGATGCTTACAGTAACCGCAAGTTCAAAGGCATTGTTACACAGATCGCCAGCAGCAATAACGGCGCTGCTACACAAAGTGCTTTGTCAACCACTTCGGATGTTACCCAGTACAAAGTATATATCCGTTTATTACCGGATAGTTATAAAGACCTTATTGGAAAAGGCGCTTTCCCTTTCCGGCCGGGTATGAGTGCCAATGCCGACATACAGACCAAGACCCATGCGAATGTATTGAGCGTTCCCATCAATGCCGTAACTACCCGTGATAAGAACGACAGTACGAAGACGGATAAGAAAAAAGACGAGTCGAATGTTAAGTCAACCACTTCTTCCAGCGAAGACGACCTGGATGTAGTTGTTTTTGTAATTGACAAAGAAGGAAAAGTAAGCAAACAAAAAGTGAAGACCGATATACAGGACATCAACTACATTGAGATAACGGAAGGCCTGAAAGACGGACAGGAAGTGGTTACCGGGCCTTATGACCTGGTAAGTAAAACCCTGAAAGACGGCAAGAAGGTGAAAGTGATAGATAAAAAAGACCTGTTTGAGAAGAAGTAGCTGCTGAACCCATTCAACCGTGAAAAAAATTGAGACTGAAAACCTGTGCCCTGTTATTACTGTTGCTGTTTGCCAAGGCAACGGCTGCACAAAACAGTACCCGGCTTACCGTAACTATAACTTCACCCAAAAAAGATTCACTGCTTAACGTCAGCATCCAGTTGTATTTACTGCCGGATACATCGCTCATCAGTTCGCAACTGTATAAAACAGGTGGTAATGTATTTGCTGCAACCCCCTTTTCTAAATACCTGGTACGCATCTCTTCGGTTAATTTTGAAACAGCGGAAAAAACAGTATCGGTAACCGATAAGCCTGTAAGTATTTCTATCCCGGTAAAACGAAAGACCAGCACCCTGCAGAATGTAACGGTTGTAGCCAAAAAGCCTTTAATAAAACAGGAGGATGACAAGTCGGTGATAGATGCCACCGTACTTGCCAACAGCAGTACCAATGCATACGAAGTGCTGGAAAAAACACCGGGCACCATTGTTGACCAGGACGGCAATGTATATTTAAGCAGCCTGACCCCTGCTACGGTTTATATCAATGGGCGGGAGATGAAGTTAAGCAGCGAGGACCTTGCTTCTCTTTTAAAAAGTTTACCGGCGGCCAGCGTAAGCAAGATCGAGATACTTCGCAGCCCTTCTGCAAAATACGATGCTGCCAGCAGCGGCGGCATTGTAAATATTGTTTTAAAGAAAGGAGTGAAACTTGGAAGCAGCGGCAGTGCCAACATCGGCTACTTCCAGGGCGTATACAGCACACAAACGGCGGGGTTTAACCTTAATAAAAGCGCCGGCAAGATCAACAGTTACCTCAGCTACCAGTTTACCGGCCGCAAAAATTATGAAGAGCTTAATTCCGACAGGCTGCTCAGATCGGATACGTCTTTTCTTTCCCAAAAAGCATATACCACCTATCCTTCGCTGGGTAATTATATTGGCGGGGGCGTTGATATTGCCTTTACCAAAAAGTTCAGTATCAATTACGACTTGAGGCTGAACAGTAATAATAATAAGAGTTATGCGGTCAACGGCAGCGATGTTACAAAACTGATCACGCAATCTTTACTGAGCAGGAACCAGTCGGACATCAGCAATAAAAGCAACAGCCTGTACATTGGCAACGAAGTTTCTTCCAAATACAAAATAGATTCGGCCGGCAGTGAGTGGACCATTGACCTGGAGTACAATTATTACCGCAACAATAATACACAGTTGTACAGCAATTATTCTTATCAGCCAGTAAAACCAACTGTTTTTGGCGACGGCATAAACAAAAGCCGGAAAAATATTTTTGTAGCGGAAACAGAACTGGTGCTTAAGCTGCCGAAAGTGGCCACCATTGAAACGGGTATTAAAGTAACCAGGAGCATCAGCAATAACAGCGCTGAATATTTTTATGAAACGGGCAGCAGCGGAAGGCAGCCCGATACCTATCAAACCAATACATTCAAATACCGGGAAACCATTACCGCCGCTTATTTACAGGTAGCCAAAACATTCTATGGTTTCACCCTGAAGCCCGGCCTTCGTTTGGAAAGCACCGACATACATGGCCGGCAGATCATACCCAAGGATACCAATTTGTCCATCAAACGCACCGACCTGTTTCCCTATGTTTACCTGCGGCATAATCTTTTTAAGTTATTCAAAACACAACTGGTTGGCAATGCCATTTACCGGAAAAGTATCAGGCGGCCTTATTACGAAATACTGAATCCGTACCCGAAGTATGTAGACCAGTATTTATTTGATGTGGGAAATCCGCGGCTGCAACCCCAGTTCACCACCAATTATGAACTGAATGTAACGTTTGATGATTTTCCCGTGCTGGCATTCGGCATCAATAAAACGAAAGATATTTTCAGCAATGTTACGTACCAGGACGACAGTACCAAGATCGCTTTCCGTACTTATGATAATTTAGGAAAGAGCAAAGAAGTTTATGCACGGATACTGGGTGGTGTGCCACCCGGTGGTAAATATTTCTTTTACATAGGCGCCCAGTACAATCATATTGAATACGATGGCTTTTACCAGGGCCAGCCATTAAGTTACCGGCGCGGCAGCTGGCTGTTTTTTATGTACCAGGAATTTAAAGCCGGCAAAACCCTTACCCTGAACATGCAGGGCTTTTTGCGCACAAAAGCCATTCAGAATTTTTATGAACTGGATAATTTCGGCGGACTGTTCATCTCTGCCAACAAAAGCATTTTGAAAAAGAAAGCCAATATCATTTTCTCCGTGAACGATGTATTACGGACCAACCAGGTTTCCTTCAGCCTGAACCAGGGTAATGTGAGCGCCAAAGGATCGAGGGTAAATGATACCCGGAGATTCGGCATAACGATCCGCTATAATTTCGGGTTAAATAAACCAAAAGAAGATAAAGAGTTTGGAGCGCCGGTTGATAATAACTAGGGAAATTGTTTTTCCGCAACGGCTACGCTCTCCGGCTTGCCAACGTCAACCAGCTTATCGCCGCTGTGATCGTATCCAAGAATAAGGTTGTTCTTCGCCAGGTCAAGATAGGTTTCTGTAAGCGAAAATTTACCGGTTTGTTTTACCAGTTTGAATACCTCCGGCTGAAAAACCACCACACAGCTGTATGCTTTTTGAATAAGGTCATTCTTTTGTACCACTATCTTCTCTTCTCCCGTATTGGTATTCCGCCATCCGCAGAGGCGGTTGTTTTCATCAAATAGAAAATAGCGGGAGGTTTTCCGGTTTGTTACACCAAAAGAAATGAGTGGTTTGTGTTGTGTATGAAATGCAAGCAGTTTATTAATATCCAGGTTGGTAAGTATATCTACGTTAAGTGTAACGAAGGGATCTTTCCCTTCCAGTAATGGCCGGGCCTTTAACAAACCACCACCTGTTTCTAATACCTCGTTGGTTTCATCACTGATAACTACATTACTTCCCCAGCCTTTGTTCATATTTACGGCATCAACGACCTGGTCTGCAAAATGATGAACGTTTACCACCACCTCCCGAATGCCGTATTGCTGCAGGTATTCTATATTCCGTTGCAACAACGGTTTACCGTTTATCAACGCCAATGCTTTAGGATGCGTATCCGTCCAGGGTTTGAAGCGGGTGCCTAAGCCGGCAGAAAAGATCATTGCTTTAGAAATGTTCATGGTTCATGGTTAATGGTTCATAGCAGATTACAT
>DAOQRQ010000222.1:0-5428 GCA_035355815.1 Ferruginibacter sp.
CCATACAGCATATAGCCGCCGAAGTAGGAATAAGAACAGGAATACGCAGCGTAGGCAAATACATACTCACAGAAGAAGATGTATTACAATGCCGCAAATTTGAAAATGCCGTTGCCAATGCCAGCTGGCCTATAGAAGAATGGGTGCAGCACCGGCGGGTAAGCATGCGCTATTTTGCCGAACACGATTTTTACCAGGTACCGGCAACCTGCCTGCAGTCGGCCACTATAAATAATCTGTTCTTCGCCGGAAGAAATATCTCTGCCACCGAAAAAGCCATTGCCAGCGCAAGGGTGATGGGCATCTGTTTACAAACAGGCTATGCCGCCGGTTGTTTAGCCGCTGCCACAGCCGCTGGCCTCTCCCAAAACGACGCTATAAAACAGGTACAAAACGGGCAATTGTAAGTATTTTTGCCCGATGAAACAATGGCCCGTGTATGAACTATTAAAGGAGGCTGCTCAGAAATGGCCAGGCAACCCGGCTGTGCATGATGAATACGGAACCCTGAATTTCCAAGAATTATTTACCGAAGCAGAAGACCTGCGCAATCGTTTACTTAAGCTGGGTATCAAAGAAGGAATGGGTATTGGCGTAATGGCTGCCAACGGAAGAAATTTTATCACGGGAATTTTTGCAGCGGTGGGTTGCGGTGCGGCGGTGATGCCTATGTCGCCATTGCTCAAAAAACCAGAGGTGGATGATATTCTTAAAGATGCAAACCTGCATGTGGTCATTGACGATGGTTCGGGTATTCAGCCGTTGGATACGGTTGAAACGGTTATTCCTTTAAAGCAGGGTTCTTTCCGTTTCAGTTATACCAATATTCACGAATCGGTTGCCTTTGCCCCGTTTGTTAAGCAGCCGGCATTCATCCGCTTTACGTCCGGTACCACGGGCAAATCAAAAGGCGTGGTGGTTTCCCATCAGTCGGTGATCGACCGGGTAGTTGCAGCCAACAACGGGCTGCAGCTTGCAAGCAACGATACGGTGATATGGGTGCTGCCCATGGCCTATCACTTCATGGTTTCCATTGTACTCTATGTTAAATCCGGAACGGCCATTGCTGTTGCAAAAGATTTTTTAGCAAAGAATATCATTGATATCACCAACCGGCACCAGGGAACTTTATTGTATGCTTCTCCCCTGCAGATAAAACTATTAGCAAACGATGCCGGCGCCGAACAAATGCCTTCCCTCAAAAAAGTCATTTCTACTTCAGCTGCTATATCGCCTGATGTGTGTAAAGCATTTACACAACGGTTTAATATCGATGTAAGCCAGGCGTATGGAATTATCGAGATCGGGTTACCCATACTTAACTATGTACGGTCGGCCGAACACCCCGAAGCAGTTGGCTATGCCTTGCCGGGATATACCGTTGATATTTTAGACGACAATTACCAGCCATTGCCAACCGGGCAGGTGGGGCATCTTGGCATAAAAGGGCCGGGTATGTTTGATGCGTACCTGCTGCCGCCCACTTTACGTAAAGATGTTTTAAAGAACGGTTATTTTTTAACGGCTGATTTTGCTTCCAAAACAGAAGATGGCCTGATAAAGATAGAAGGCCGTTCCAAATCGGTGATCAATGTATCGGGCCTGAAAGTTTTCCCGGAAGAAGTGGAAGCCGTACTGGAAACTATACCGGAAATAAAACAGGCACGTATCAGCAGCAGTCCGCACCCGTTGATGGGACAAATAATAGAAGCCGAACTTGTTTTACATAAAGGCGCCTCTGTTGATCCCGAAGATGTTTTATCCTATTGCAAAAAACGCCTCTCCGCTTTTAAAGCGCCCCAGCGGATTAAGATCGTTGATTCTTTACCCATGACGGGAAGCGGAAAGTTGCAGCGGCATTGAGATGTTGATCGATTGGTCCGTTAATCTGTTAATCTGTTAATTGGTTAATTAGTGGGGTTCAGGCGGGCATTACCTGTTCTTCCATTTTTCATACAATACAATATTCATCAGTACCAGCAGCATTCCGTAAAAGGTATCTTCAAAAGGAATGGTGTAGATACGTATGCCCAGGTTTTCGGCATCATTATAAAGTACAACGGGTATGGCGGTAAGAAATCCATTCACTATTAAAAAAGGAATGAGGCAAACAGCATAGGAAACCAGGAAAGAGGCGGAATCAAATCCCTTAAAATATCCCCGGAAGAAATAAAGGCCCAGGATAAAGGCGCCGGTGAAGGTAAAGGTCCAGCCGGTATAATATTTCTTTAGAAAGATCAACCCGGTGATCAGCAATACCAGGCCAAGCGCCAGTAAAAAAGTATCGGCCGGTTTTTTATTTTCCAGTTTGGGAAAATAAGCCCGTATGCACGCATAAATAAAAACGCAGCAGTAAGGCACTATTAAAAAGAAGAGTACTTCTTCCACCGGCAGGTTGATCAGTTTATGGCCGGTTATGTACGATTCATTAAAACGCCATACTCCTTTCGACGTGAAATAAACATCCCAGGCAATATAAATGGCTGCGGGGATGAGCATGGCCGGAAAAACATATTTCCAGTTCTTATAAAAAGCCACTTTCTTATCGAAACTTAAAAAAAAGGGGCCGGCAAAAGATGCTGCCAGTATAAGAAAGTATGTGTAGTGATTATTCAATGACTGTATGCCGTTGGCAGAACTTGACTTATTAAGGAACTTTATGCGGCGATATTCTCTTTTTCTTTTGCTACCCGTTTTTTATCTTCCCTCACTTTATTCCAGTATTTTTTATTAACCCACAACATGCCGAAACTTTCTCCCTCTTCTTTCTCCAGGTGTTTGTGATGCATTTTATGCGCCCAGCGTATGGCACGTACATAGGTATTGTTGCTGCGGGTGAACCATTTAATACGCTGGTGAATGATCACTTCGTGTACCAGGAAGTAGGCAAGACCATAAAGGGTAAAGCCCGATCCAATACAGATCATCCAGTATTGCTTATAGATAACACCCAGCATAATAAGCAACCAGCTGGGTATGGCAAAGATGAGGAAGTAGGCGTCGTTCTTTTCAAAAAAACCCGGGCCCTTCTGGTGATGATCCTTATGCAGGTACCAGCCAACCCCATGCATTACATAACGGTGCAGGCACCAGGTGAAGCCCTCCATTAAAACAAAGGTGGCCAGTGTAATTGCAATATATAAAAGCCAGTTAAGCATCTGAGAATTGAAAGTTTACTTCATAAATGTCCGCAATACCAAAAAGAACATGAGCTGAATCAGTAACAAATTTACAGCGAATTTGTTTTGCTTATTGAATTTTATAAGGTGAAAAATACCCAGCAGCAGCAGGCTGATACCAAACCAGCAGAGATAATTAAAAAAAGGTATGGAACCTGCCCACGACCAATAGCCCAGTTTAACGGCCACGGGTTCCATCAGCCAGTCGAAGAAAACAGCCAGGGTGGCGCCATCCACAATCACCGACAGTGCTTTTAATGACTGCGGGGGTTTTTGGGTACCGGCGGCCAGCCTGTTCGTCAGTTTCGTAAGCAGGGTATGTATGCTGATGCCGCAGCAATAAATGATAAGAAACCAGTTAACACCGATCAGCAGGGGCACTTCTTTCCACTTAAATCCAAGCACATTTCCGTAGGTATATTCTCCAAAAAGCAAGCCGGTGTTTACACCGGCAACTTCGGCGGCAAAGCCAATGCAAAAACAGGCAAGCAGAAAAAGAAAGAACCCGTTGTTCTTTTCCTGCTGGGTCCATATCAACAATGCAAATGAAAGCAGCAGGTTAAAGGGAGTTGCTTTTATGAAGAACGCTTTATCAAAATACAGTAACCCAAACAAACCAATGGCATGAAAAAAAACAGCAACGACTGTAGCGATATCCTGTTTGGTAAAACGGTTCAACACGTATCTTTTGGAAGCAGGTGAATTAATTGACTGATGTTGTTTCAAGATACGCTTCCATTTTTGGAAAAGCAATTTTGAACCATTCGGTGTATTTCTGCGGATGCGAACGGATAGAATCTTTTATCTCGTCAATTGCTTTATAGCAGTAATCGCTCACTTCTTCTTTATCGGGAACGATCTCCCCGCTATAAACGCCGGTGAATACATGATCGAATTCATGTTCGGTTAACCCATTATCAAGTTCGGCCCGGTAAACAAAGTCAAATGCTTTTTTAATATCCGTTACAATACCCATCTCTTCCTGCAGGCGCTTGCCCGCCGCTGCCAGCGTATCTTCACCGGGACGGGGATGGCTGCAGCAGGCATTGGTCCATAAACCGCCGCTGTGGTATTTTTTATCGGCCCGTTTGTGCAGGAGCATTTCGCCACGTTCATTAAAAATAAAAATGCTGAAAGCCCTGTGCAACAGGGCTTTTTGATGAACTTCCATTTTTTCCATGGCGCCAACAGGCATATCCTGCTCATCTACCAAAATAACATCCATAATTTCTTATCTGATTAATATAAATTCAACTGGCTCCTCAGTCCTGCCTTGGCTACAATATAAGCCTTGCCGTAATTGGGTATGCGTATCCTTTGTTCCATGATACTGGCCGGCGTGGTACGTTTTATCTTTTTGAACAGCGATAAATAATATTTGTATGCCACATACACACCAAACCTGGCTTTATGCGGAAGGTTCAGTATCCCTTCATAGGCATTTTCAAAATCCCGGCTGATGTCTTCCTCGATCTGCCTTTTCATGGTGGGTGTAAAATTCTTAAAGTCCACTTCCGGAAAATAAGCCCGGTTAAGTTGTTCGTAGTCGGCCTTTACATCCCGCAGGAAGTTAACTTTCTGGAAGGCGGCGCCCAATGCCTGGGCAGAAGGCTTGAGGTCGTTGTACATATTGCGGTCGCCTTCGCAAAAAACATACAGGCACATTAATCCCACCACTTCGGCACTTCCGTAAATGTATTCTTTATAACCATTACTGTTATAGGTCGTCTTGCTGAGGTCCATCTCCATGCTGTTGAAGAAGGCTTCGATCAGATCGTGACTGATATTATATTCCCGTACAGTTATCTGGAAACTGTGCAGGATCGGGTTAAGACTGATGCCTCTTTCAATGGCGGCATAGGTGTCTTGCCGGAATTCGGTCAATAGTTCCTCTTTCCGGTATTGATGGAATGTATCTACAATTTCATCGGCAAAACGCACAAATCCATAAATGTTGTAGATGGGCGTACGCAAATCGGGATGCAACAGCCGGATAGCGCTGCTGAACGAAGTACTGTACTTCTCCGTTACGGCTTTACTGCACTGCTGACTTACATCGTGGAAAAGCTTTATCATTTCCGTGTTGAGTTGTTTTTATTCTTAAATAGTTTCCGTTTCACCAACTTATCGGCCAAAATGTTTTAAAACCTCATTGGCCACTACTTCTCCGCTTATCAGGCTTGGGGGTACCCCGGGCCCCGGAACTGTTAATTGACCGGTGTAAAATAGGTTTTTTATTTTAATACTCC
>DAOQRQ010000223.1:0-5416 GCA_035355815.1 Ferruginibacter sp.
CCACCCGGTATTGCATCAGGCTTTCCGGTAGATGGTGGCAGCCTTTTTCATCCAGGCTGGCATTGAACCGTTCCATACAACCATCCATCAGGTCTTTTTCATGATCATTCTCTTTATAGAACCAGAGGAACTCATTGAAATAACGAATATCATTCGTTGATAAATAACCGGTGGAAAGAAACAATAATATCCGGGAAACACTTTCGCCGGGTAATAGTTTTTTTCTTTTGTAGTGGATCCGAAACAGTATCTCCTCGAAAGCGGCGGGAGAATTTTTAAACGTTTTGTTTATCCAGCTCCAGTCAACGTTCCTGCTTTCCAACAGGTCTTTAAGCATAAAATGCCTCCGTTCTTCCGATTGAGGCTCATTTACGTTGATGGGTTTATGAGGGTTCATTACGATCATCCTGCTATGCAGTTTTTAGTTTTACCATACCGGCATCTGCTTCGGCTTCCTTTAAAAAACCACTTAAGGTATTGAATCCGGCCACATCAGCATATTTTTCCTGCACATATGCCAGGAAGCGTTCAATATCCCTGTAATAATTATTGTATTGCTTTGTATGACACTCGATGAGTATGGGAATATTTTTATGCGGCGTATCCGCCAGTTGTTTTATCACCTGGTCGAAACTTGCTTTTAAATATGAAAAGGGCTGGTTCCCGATCTTGAGGTGTGTTTTATAAGATACATAAGGAAACTTTGGTTTTGACTCTTCTGCGATCGGTGATAACTCGTAGATCTTCTCCGGTACATTGCTATCATAATAATGACGCATGGAATCACTTTTGGAGATCTTGCGCTTCACCAGGTCAACCGCCAGGTAACCAAGCCCCATAACGCCGGGTGTTACTGTCTGCAGTGGAATGATGAATATCTCTTTCTTCTCTGCAGATACTTTGCAAAGATCATCGTATACCGGGTAGTAAGGCATAGTGGTTTCCTCGAGAGACCTGTAATCAACTCCGTTGCCGGGCAGGTACATTCCCTTCCGTACTCCTGTTACTATTTTAATACCATGTTTCTCCATATTCTTCAGCAAGGTACCTGATGGCTGAAGGCCCCAGGAGCCGCCTTTGTAAGCCACCACTTTGTATTCCGGATCTATCGGGCGAAGCAATTCGTGCAGGTAATTCACCGATTCTCCGATCAGGTGATCCTGCTCTGCATCGCTGTACCGGCCAAAATTCCAGTTATCGTTCAGGAAAAAGAAATCGTCTTTACGTGTGGCATTCATCCATTGCGGATGCAGGTGAAGCTGTACGTCAAAACCATAAGATTTCATCAGCCGTACCGAATCATCCCAAAGGTTCTTTTGCAGTTGCAGGTTATAGTCAGACTGAAGATGTTTCCTGTATTCCAGTTGCTGCACCACATCAACCATAAAAGTAAGTTTGATGCCGAGGCGCCTGGCAAGTTTCATAAAGAACATCGATGGCAGGTATTGAAGCTGTGCCACATTACCCAGCCCGTTTCCCATCACTTCCCAGTCGTCTTCAATTAATATCGTAAACCGTTTACTCATTTTTGTATGTTAGTTTCAGCTAGTCAGTATTTCATCGAGGTTAATGTCTTGCGCCATTCCTGTATAAAGACTGTCGTGTATTTTAAAAGTGGTTAAGGTTGTTAAGCAGATCGAGCGGAAACTGATGGGGCTGTCGTTCCCTGTTTTAAGCGCATTCACAAAAGCATCCACTTCTTCTTTATGGCCCTTACCGGCTGATTTCAGTTTGATGCTTTTACCGCCTTTATAGATCATTCCGTCTCTGAAATCATTGATCACGCCGATCTTGGATCCGCCAAATACTTCGATCAGTTCTTTAGGCATTCCTTTATCGCCATTGGCTAAGTATGTAAGATTGCCAACAGACCCATCCCTGAATTTTACAACAATGCTGATATTATCAGCCGGGGTTATTTTATCGTTGGATGTATTGATGCAGTCTGCATATACTTTTACCGGTTCCGAATTGGTGAAGAACTGCATCAGGTCGATAAAGTGACACATTTCACCAATAAGCCTTCCGGCGCCGATATCTTTTTGCTGCAGCCAGTTGTCTTTCGGTATCGATCCGGCATTGATACGCATATTCATCACAATAGGTTCACCTGCATTGGCAAACTCCTTTTTAATGCTTATGCTTACCGGGGCAAAGCGCCTGTTGAAACCAACCATCAGGGGTTGTGTGTGTTTCTTCTTTGCTTCGATAACGGCATTCAGTTGCTCCATATTTATGGCCAGCGGCTTTTCAACAAAAACATTCTTACCTGCCTGCAATGATCTGATGGAAAGATCTGCGTGTGAATTGTGCGGTGTTGCAATGAATATGGTATTCACTTCTGCTTTACCCAATACATCATTTACTTCAGAGGAGCAGAAATTAAATCCGAATTTACTGGCCACATTTTTTGCAGTGATGCCACGGGATGTAACCACACCATCCAGTGATGCGCCCGATGCTTTTACATTCGGTATCAAATAGCTTTGTGCAAAACTTCCGGCGCCAATAAATGAGGCATTAACAGCCCCCAAAGGTTTATTGGAAAGCGTAATTGATGATCTTGATTTGGTTTCGTTGCCGGAATACTTAAGCAGGATGCCGATATGATGTTCCTTTACTTTGCCCAGTATGATATCGTATGCCGTCTCCTCCTCTTCAATACCCACAACATGTGTTGTTAAAGGCTTTAGGTTGATATATTTTCGTGCAAGCAGGTCAAGAAAGGTCTCCATATTACGTTGCTCTGTCCAGCGAACGTAGGCATATGGATAATCCTGTCCATTCTCTTCATAATTCACATCGTACCGGCCGGGACCGTACGAGCACGACATTTTGATATCGATCTCTTTGCGGTAATAGTTCGGGTCTCTGGGTATATCCATCGGCACCACACCCACCACCACCACTTTACCTTTCTTACGGGTAAGGTCTCCTGCCAGTTCTATCGGGTCGTTCGATTGGGTTGCTGCTGTGATGATCACGGTATCAAATCCATGTCCGTGTGTAAAATTATCGCAGGCTATTTTTAAATTAGGATCATTTCTTAAAACCGCTTTATCAGCAGAGTGTTCGTTGGCAATGGATACAAATGATTCGGAAAGGTCGATACCAAAAACGGCACAACCATTGGCCTGCAGCAACTGGCAGGTTATCTGCCCCAGTAGTCCGAGCCCGATCACACAAACTTTTTCACCAATAACCGTTTCGGCCTGGCGAATACCCTGCATAGCGATGGCTCCCAGGGTTGTATATGCTGCATCTTCAAAATCAACTTCTGCAGGAATTTTTACAACTAGGTTTTGCGGAACGGCAACGATCTCTGCATGAGAGGCATAATCAACCCCGGCACAGGCAACCCGGTCGCCGGGTTTGAACATACCGTTTGTATCCATACTGCTGATCACCGTACCGGCGGTGCTGTAGCCCAGCGCCTTCAATGAATCAAGCTTTGCTTTCACCTTACTGATGGTGGCGCTCAATCCTTCTTTCTTGATATTTTGTATTACCTGGGCAACAAGATCGGGCCGCTGCCTTGCCTTGTTGATCAAATTTGCCTGAGCAACTTTAACGGTGCCTCTTTCCGTTCCGGCACTGATGAGTGAAAAATGATTTTCAACAAGCACCATGCCTTCTGAAAGGGATGGCAGGGGAACTTCATCTACATACAATTCGCCGGTCTTAAAATTCTGAATTACCTGTTTCATTATTGTTTGGTCCGTTTTGGAGGGCCTGAATGGCCTGTTATTATTTGAAAGTTTAAAGTTAGTTTAGTTGATTTTTAAAATCAGTAACGCATTGATATTAAAATATTATTACAGGGTTCTAACGCTGAATTCGACTCATTATTATATAAAATTTTCATATGGAGCTTCTTTTTTTGGGTATTTGGGGAAAAGGCGCTTTTACAGAAGGCATTTAGTTGCCCAACGGGGTGAATTTCGAATATTTAGCATATTCCGGTTTATTCAATATCATTTCCCTGATCATTATACGGGAAACGGAGTCTATGCTGTGCAGTGGATCCAGGAAATTGTTCTTATCCCGGGTAATTTCATTGGGCCAGTTAAAATCATAGAGGTCGCCGAACAGTTTCATATCTTCTTTAAATTTTTCATACTCCTTCTCCAGTTTAAACTGGGCAATTTTGTCCTGTACTTCGGTATGCGTTGGAGAAATGATGAACACCAGTTTGATCTTGTTCTTCACACAGTAGTCAGACATCTTCTTAAGTTCATTGTAATAATTCTGGGGGTAAGAATATGCTTTTAAGTAGCGGTCTTCCTGGGCCAGTTCGTATTTCCAGAACTCTTCTCTTGAAAAAGGAGGCGCCTGCACTTCCACCGGTTGTTTAAATAATTTCGATTTCAGTATCAGCATGGTATTCTCCACCGTGAACTTACTTGTAAGATATAAGGGCCTGGAGTTTTTAACTTCCAGCGCAGCCGATACCCTGTCTTTCAATAATGTACCGCTGTAACCTTCTATGGAGATGCCGATATAAACCGTGTCCAGTTTATTCCTTGAGCTCAGGTCCCAGAATATTTTTATTACATCCTGTAAAGAACCGGCTCCTGCTGCCAGGTTTAGTACTTTTTTACCGTTCACTTCTTCAAAAAAATCAGGCATCAGCCGCTGTGCCCTGGAATCGCCGAGGATGATCACCGGCGTTGGGTTTTGCTCATATTCAATAAGGCGGTACAGGTAGGTGTTCTTTTTACGGGCCAGTGCATTCTTTAACTCTGCCGTTTTCTTATCTTTTTCAGGGGAGAAATAATTGAACGGGTCAATCATGATCTCCAGCGCAATGAGGACCAGGAAGGGTGAAATAAAGATCAATATTTTTTTCAGAAACGTCAACATGCTGTTTCTACTGTTTTAAAATTGAAAATAAACGAACTGCTCGCCGCTGAATATGCCTAAATAAAATATCAGGAATATCACGGTATAATAAGAAAGCCACCTTATAGTATTGTTCTTATTATTGAATAAAAGGATCTTGCCCGGGTAATACTCTTCCATAAAATCCTTAAGGAATACAATACTGAATGCAATGAAACCATACAGCATGGTATCTCCGTCTTTATACGGCATGTGGAACGAATCGGTGAAAATTTTTGCTACGATCCTGCCTGCTTCGGAAATAGACACTGTATCTCCGCCGAATATCAATGAAAAGGCAAAGATCAGGTATGTGACCGTACAACCTATAAGTATATACCACCACTTTTTTTTCAGTTGGAATTTTTTCTCGACTAAATCCCTTCTTTTTCTTGTAAGCGTTTCAATGGTCAATGCAACTCCCTGAATGGCCCCCCATACGATAAAACAAATCGCAGCTCCATGCCATATTCCTGAAATGATAAAGGTGAGGTTAAGGGCCATTATGATACCCCATATCCCGTATTTTCTAACG
>DAOQRQ010000224.1:0-5380 GCA_035355815.1 Ferruginibacter sp.
ACCACCGGGTATGCTTTGCAATACGGGTGTATCCACTTCCAGCGCCCCATGTTCATTTAAAAAATCACGAATGGCATTCACCATTTTGGTACGCTTGATGAAGGTTTCCTTTACGGCAGGGTTAACGATCAGGTCGGCATAACGTTGACGGTAACGGAACTCCGGGTCGGTTACTTCATCAAATGCCTCACCGTCTTTTTCCTTTACGATCGGCAATGGATGCAATGCCTTGGTAAGAAGGGTGAACTCTTTTACGTGTATTGATGTTTCGCCTGTTTTGGTGGTGAACACGTATCCTTTGATGCCAATGATATCACCAATGTCCAGTAATTTTTTCCAAACGGTTTGAAACAGGGTTTTATCATCACCCGGGCAAATATCATCCTGCTTGATATATACCTGTATCTTACCAACACTGTCCTGTATCACCGCAAAGTTGGCCTTGCCCATATCCCGAACGCTCATGATCCTTCCCGCAATACAAACTTCAGCGAACTGATCTTTATTCTCTTCTCCTTTATAATTCTCCTTTATGTAGGCCGAAGTGATATTAACCGGGTACAATGCGGCCGGGTAGGCATCAATGCCCAGCTTATTCAATTCTGCCAGTTTCTCCCTGCGGATGATCTCCTGTCCTGATAAGTGTTGTGTACTCATATTTATTTTTATTGAGCTGTTGGTCAGGCGACCAACAACGGCAGCAGTAACGAGTGTAGTCGAACTACGGCGGCGGCAAAGATACTCGATAAGGCGCAATCGGCCATAGCAGAACAATTAGTTTGGCAGGAAACTTGTTTACCTTTAGCAAAATCAAAAAAATGAAACGAATCCTTACAGTAATATTGTTTTCTTCCCTTTTTTATGGCTGTGATGTTATAAAGCAATTACCCCAGTCAACCGGGGCTGTTACAGAAGCCGAAGCCGCTGATGGAATTAAAGAAGCACTAAGCCAGGGTCTTGCAGGCGCTGTATTAAAACTGAATAAGGAAGACGGGTTCTTTAAAGACGCTTTTTATAAGATACTGATTCCCGAAGATGCCCGGAAAGTTGAGAATACGCTAAGGGACCTGGGCCTGGGAAGCATGGTTGATAAAGCCATTTTACAGATAAACCGCGGGGCCGAAGATGCAGCAGGTTATGCCAAGCCCATTTTTGTGAACGCCATTAAGAACATGAGCATCGGGGATGCCATTGGCCTGGTGAAGAACGGCGATACAAGCGCCACGCACTTTTTCAGGGAGAAAACAACCGAACAGTTAATAGCAGCTTTTACACCGGTCATTAAAGCTTCGCTTGATAAAGTAAACGCTACAAAATATTATGGCGATATGGTCAATAAGTACAACAGCATTCCGCTGGTGAAAAAAATAAACCCCGACCTTACCGGCTATGTAACCATGAAGGCAACCAATGCGCTGTTTGACCTGGTGGCCAAAGAAGAAAAGAATATCCGCTCGAATTTTGCGGCCAGAACCACCGACCTGTTGAAAAAAGTGTTCGGGGGTATCTTATAATTTTAATTGACTTATTAAATATACCGGGCCTGGAAATACCGATTGAAAGAATCGCATTTCCAGGCCCGGTTAATAGGATACCGGTCATACCCGGCTACTTTCTTTTTGTATTCAGTAAATATCCCAGTTTGATCCCAACATAATTACTTCTTAATGAAACATCGTCTGAGCTTTGGGCTGCCAGGTTATTCAGGCCTGCATTGAAATTAACCGAGAACATGAGACCGTTGTTTAACGAAAAGCCGGTAATAAAATTAGCGCCCAGGTCTACCGGCTTCATCATATCATCGTCGCCAGTGCCGAACTTAATATTTTCATTGATGCTGTTTACCCCGTCGCTGTATTTGTATTTACCACTAATGGCAACGGCAATGGAAGGCCCTGCGCCAATAAAAAAATTACCGATCCTTCCCCTGCTGTTGTAAAGCAAATTCAGGGGCAATTCAATATAGTTTGTAGTAAGCGTTACTTTTTCTGTAGTGTTATAGACGGTCTCTTCATCCTTCGTCCCTTTCTGAACAAAATTTACAGCAGGCTGAAAACTGAGGTGCTTCCCGATCGACAGATCGAGCAACACCCCGGCGGTAAACCCGGCTTTTGCTTTTCCAGACTCGCTTTCATCCCCCATCTTTGCTTTATAATTAGCGATGGAAACGCCGGTAGTAAAACCAACCCGGATCTTTTGCGCATAAGTATTTACTGATATAATGATCAGTGCAACAGGTAATAGCTTTTTCATTGTAATAGTTTTGTGTTATGGAATGGGGCAACAGCCCGTTTATACCTATATCCGCCATTTTGCTTTTTGTTACCCCTGTTTTTAAAAAAGCATTAACTTTCTTGTAGGTTATGACCCCCCATCCCGACCATAGATACATAGAAGCGCTGAAGCAAAACGATTCGGTGCTGATAGAGGAGATATACAGCCGCTATGCCGGGCGTATTAAGCAACTGGTACTTAAGAACAGCGGTACCGAAACAGATGCTGCCGATCTTTTCCAGGAGGTATTGATCGAGTTGCACCGGAAAGCGGTTCAGCAACAGTTTATACTTACCTGTCCCTTTGATGCTTTTCTTCACCTGGTTTGCCGCAGCCGGTGGATAAATGAATTGCATAAGAGAAAGGGGCGGACCGTAACAATTGCCGGCGACGAGGGATTTAATAGTAATGCCGATGTGACGGCTAATTATGAAGCCTTACATATATACGAGGAAAGAAAGAACCTGGTAGAAGAAAAACTGGCGGAACTGGGCGAAGGCTGCCGCAACCTGCTTACGCTTTCGTGGAGCGGGAAGCCCCTGCAGGAAGTGGCCGCCATGCTGAACTTTACCTATGCCTATGTTCGAAAGAAGAAGACAGAATGTATGAGTAAACTGATAAGCCTGGTAAAAGAAGCGCCGGGCTTTAACGCTTTAAAATGGTGATATTTTATGGAACCGGAATGGATAGATAAGGCAGAGCGATACATGAACGGCGAAATGAATGCCGGGGAGCGAACGGAGTTTGAAACCGAACTCTCGGCAAATGCGGAGTTGCGCAAAGACCTTGAATTGTATAACAGCATCAATAAAACAATGAGCGGTACGCCAAACGAAAATGAACTGAGGGATACCTTGCAGCAAATGAATAAAAAATATTTTGCGGGCGGAGCGGTGCTGAAAAAAGGGTCGTTTAAGAAATGGCTGGCGGTGGCAGCTTCGTTGATCCTGTTGATCAGCATCGGGATCTATTTTCTTCTCCCGGCAAAACCTGCCGCTGAAAAACTGTATGCCGAATATGCAAAACATGATCTATTGAATATTGAGCAAAGAGGAAATACCACAGATTCTCTTGCCACGGAAGCCGCCGGTAAATTCAATGATAAAAAATTTATAGAAGCACTGCCTTTGCTGCAGCAATACCTGCAACATCGCCCGGATGATATACAGGTAAAATTCTCCATAGCGGTATGTTACCTGGAAACAGGTGCTTACCTTGATGCAGAAAAGATATTTTCAGCAACAGCATCCGGGCAAACCGCATATGCAGAAGCCGCTAAATGGTACCTGATCTTAACGGCTTTGAAACAAAAGGATATAAATAAGTGTAAAGCCCTGGCAAAGAATATAACGGCAAGCTCCCCTTATTTTACAAAAGCAAAAGCATTGCTGGAAAAATTGCCGGATTAATTTTCTCTTTTTCTTCTCAAAGCAAAAAAGGCTGCAATGGCCAACAGGCTGCTTGCTATTAACGTATATTTTACCCAGCCAAAGGAACTGCTCTTGCTGTTCGCTTCCGGCGAGCCGATATAGATATAACCACTCCAGAAATAAGGCGAAGCGGATGCGGCGGAAGCATTATCAATGACTGCCAGCTTTGCCTTGTGCAGGGCCGTTGAAAAATCATTGTTGCGGAGATCGCTGTAAAAATTTTTGAAGATCTCTGCCGATACCCGGTCGTCGGTGGGCCACAAACTGCCAATCACATTTTTTGTTCCGGCATAACTGAAGCCCCGGGCAAGGCTCATCAGGCCTTCGGTTTTGTTGAGAGAGCCGGTACCTGTTTCGCAGCCGCTCAATACAACCAGGCTTGCTTTCAATGGCATGGTATAAATGCGGTTGAGGTATAAAGTGGAATCGTAAAACTCAATGCCGGCCATGGCGGTATTGTTTCCTGTACCGGCATGTGTGGCTAAGTGGATGATGGCTGAATTGCTGCAATTGTTTTCAAACTGTTTCATAGTTGCCATTGCAGCACTGAAAAATTTTCCTTCAGGGTAAAGTTGTTTTACGGCATCCAGCTCGCCCAGGCTGTTTGACAGCGGCGCCAGTCCTCTTTCCCTGTTTGCGAATACCGGGGCAAAAACGGCTATATTGTTTTTGGCGACTGTATTGGCAGAATTCGATTGTTCGATCAATGTTCTGCAGGAGAAGGCATAACCCGTTTGCTGTTGTTTTATAAGAAAAGGGAAACTGGAAATATTGGAAGAAGTTACCGGGCCGGTAAGTAAGGCATCGAAAGGAATAAGCGAAATGAATCCATCGGGGATGATGAGTAAGGCGGAACTGCCTGTTGAGACATACGGGGCCAGCGCCAGCTTATATAAACCGGTTGCGGTTGCTGCATAGCCGGCCGGGTCATTGAGTATCGCATTCCGGTTGCTGAAATAATGCAGTAAACTGTCGGTATTGCTTTTAATGCTTTGCGGTAATTTATAAAAAGCCAGCGCTTTATTTTTTTCTGCACTGAAAGCATATACACAAGAATCGCCTGCGAAATACTCTATGAACGCATTGCCGGATGCGGTTGTTTTACTGGTGAGCTCTTCTGCCGGTAAAGAAGAATTGCCGGCCAGCCAGTTACTGTATGCGGGGTTCTGTATGCGTAAATTATTCTCTGCTTCCAGTAAAACCACTTCATTTTTTTTCCTGGTTTCAGACAATGACCGGATCAAAAGGGTGTCGGGTTTGCCGGAAGCATGCTGTTTACCCAATTCTGTTTCGATCATGGAGAGCTGACTTTTCAGCAACTGTAATTTTTCGTACAGCGAATCGTTCTGTAAATAAATAGATGCAGCCGTGTTGCGGCGAACCGATTCGGTCAGTATAAATGACTTGTTGTGTTCGGCAAACAGGAAGGCTTCATTGGCCCATTTGCTGTTCTTTGTTTTTTGCCAGAGCCGGTAACAGAGGCTGATAGCTTTTTCGCTTTGCTTCCTGGTTGCTTCCAGCATCTGCTGGCGTGATTCGTCGTACGAGAATGCATCCAGCAATTTCCGTTCTGTTTCAAAAGCCAGTTTGTAGCAACTCACGGCGTTTTCCAGTTCGGTAATACTTTCTGTTCCCATGGCAGTGATGCAATCGGCCCTGGCATATAAAGCTTCGGC
>DAOQRQ010000225.1:0-5324 GCA_035355815.1 Ferruginibacter sp.
CAGGGTTTTAAATACCCCGTTGTCCATATAGGGAGCCGTAAGTGATATATTACGCAGGGTGGTGGTTTTAAATGCATATTTATGAATGGGCAAACCCGTTGTAAGATACCGGCCTTCATCTTCATCAAGCCGGGCATTTGTTTTAGTGTTCTTATCCGGAACGCCTATTACTTCTGTTTCGTTGTAATAATACCGCGGCGGTTTGGCTCCGCTAAACAAAGGCATAAAGTGACAGGTTCCGCATTTTGCCTTTCCCATAAAAAGGTTGAAGCCATTGATCTCATTTTTATCCAGGCTGGCTTTGCCCCGCATGTGTTTGTCGAATTTTGAGTTAAGGGCAACCAGGGTACGTTCATAACAGGCAATGGCATTACAGATATTTTGTGCAGCGCCGGAACTGCCTGCAGCCGGAAAAGCATCAGCATACAAAGCTTTGTATTCTTTTTGCTCCAGTATCTTTTCAGCGGCTTTTTGTGCAGAGCCATGCATTTCTTTTGCATTGTTCAGCACCTGCATCACCTGGTCTTCCAGTGAAAAGCTGCGGTTATCTAAAAACAGGTTCCGCTGCAGGGCAACATTCCACAATGTAGGGGCATTGCGTGGCAGCGATGAATGCCCGTCGATGGCAACACTGGTTGAAAGGCCGTCGGTAAATGCCTTCCCCGGATCGTGGCAGGTGGCACAGCTCCGTTTATTGTCTTTCGACAATTGTTTGTCGAAGAAAAGTTTTTTGCCCAGCATTATTTTAGCGGGAGAAATGGTATTATCATCCAGGTATTTATTGGTATCAAAGATACCCGGCGCAAAAAGGCCGTTATTCTTTTTAATGGTACTGTAAAACATGGGCGACCTGTTTTCGCCAAATCCTTTTGCTTTTTTATACTCCCCTGTTATTTCCGTTATGGGATTAAGGTACCCGGTAATGAACTGCATCCGGGGAAAAGAATTAAATGCTGTATGGCGATTCAAAAGATCACTGGCTGCGGAAAGCAAGGCCTGGAGCTGCTTATTACGAATGCCGATTGTGTGGGCCATTTCTTGCTGGTACAGCATCAGTATCTTTTGTACCCCGGCAAGCGCAGCACCGCATTCGGGTAATCCGTTTGCCGCTGTTTGAGAATCAAAGCCGGTGAGGCCCAGGGCAGTGATACGGAAGAGCTCTTCTGTAACGGCATCAAAG
The DNA here is from genome assembly GCA_035355815.1 of Ferruginibacter sp. GTDB lineage: Bacteria > Bacteroidota > Bacteroidia > Chitinophagales > Chitinophagaceae > Ferruginibacter. The sequence continues at coordinate 1,181 of DAOQRQ010000225.1, forward strand.
ATCAATTCGTCATTGAACGCATTGGATTCATTTGTCTGGTACATGAAATCAGTATCTGCCAGCAGTTTTTCGATGGCAGCAGCCAGGGCTTCTTTATGGGTTTTATCATAATGCGGAAAGAGAAGGCCTTCTATTACCTGCATCCCGGCTGGTTCCTGCCGGCCCAGGTCCGGCTCATCCTCTTCAAAGAAGGGAATGGGAGGACCGTTCAGTTTAACTGCATAATAATTAAAATAATATTCAATGATGGTCTCTGCCTGCTTATACGCAAGTCTTGTTTTTATGAACTGCTGCTGCAGCGCTTTCTCCTGTTCTTTTTCTGCCAGGATCTGTAACTGAAGGATCTCCGTTTTAAACCGGGCGGTCTGCTCCAGGTAAAATGTTTTAACCAATTCTGCCCGACCCGGTTCCGGCCGGGTGAAGAAAGAAAATACAGCTATGCAAAGAATAAGGCAGCCAACAACCAGGGTCTTTCTGAACATCTTACATGATTAGGCTACTAAGCTAACTAAATTTAATAAAAATGCTGCCCCTGAAAAGAGGCAGCATCAACCATATAATTGCAAAAACGCTATTTTGTCAATATCAGTTTCTCTGATATCAGTTCGTTGTTAATGAGTACCTGCATCACGTACACGCCTCCGCTGTACTTATCCAGGTTGGTAAGCTGTATGGTATTATTGCCACGCTGCACTTTTTGCTTTTGCGACAATACGGTTTTGCCCACATCACTTATCAGCCTTATCGTTATTTCACCGTCTCTTTCTGCCGCTACTGTGATCATCACGTTATCCCTTGCCGGGTTTGGCATGATGCTGAGCTGGGTTTTGGTCTGGCGTAAACGTATCACCAGTACATTGCTGTATTGTATCTCTCCAGCCATACCAATTACTTTAATGCGGTAGTAAATGATCTCTTTGCTAACGTTTGAAATATCGTCATTGAATGCAAAACTTTGCTGTTCGTTCAGTTTAACGAGGTCGGAAACCGTACCCGTTTTTGCATAGTTTATATTATCCGTACTTCGTTCCACTTCAAAATGATCAACCGCTTTGGTAGCAATAACCGTCCAGTTTAGTTTAACATTGGTTGATTGCAGCACCCCGTTAAGCAGCAGGAATTGCACCGGAAGTACCGAACCAACATACCGCCAGTCACGGTCTGGCTGGAAGGCCAACCTTCTTTGAACCGTTGTTCTTGAGCCCGGCGCTGGATCACCGGTAAAAGTTCCGCCTGTTCCCAGCCGGTATGATGTTCCTTTGATATTAATGACAGAGTTCAATGAATCAAAGCGGTTATCCAGGCCGTCGGCATCTGTATCAAGCCCCGTAAGGGTAACATTATCATCGGCCACACCATTCAGGTTAAAGTCGTTACCTTCTACAATATCTAATTGGCCATCACCATCCGTATCAAGGTCCCTGTAATCCGGTGTGCCGTCTCCATCATGATCATAAACAAATATGCCCGAGCCGCCAAAACCAACAACATTGTCGTAGGTATTCACTAAACCATCGCCATCCGTATCAGTTGTAGTTGGCATAATATATCCTACGGTCGACATTCCTTCAATATTATCCGGGATGCCATCATCGTCTGAGTCAATATCCAGGTAGTTGGGATTTCCAGACCCATCTGTATTAGGCAGGTTCAGGGAAAGCAGTGACGAAACGGCGTTTGACCATCCACTGGTTCCAAATACACCATCAACAACTCCATTCAGGTTTGCATCCGGTAATCCTGCTTCTATCACATCTACAATTCCATCTCCGTCGCTGTCCATATCATATGCATCCGGACGAAGGTCACGGTCGAGGTTTTTATTTGGCCAGGAGTCAGCTCTTCCATCGGCATTGCCATCAACACCGGTCATCAATAAAGCTGTACCGTTTATATTATTATCACTTATTCCATCACTATTCAGATCGGCAAACGTATCAAGGAAGCCATTGTTATTTGCATCGGCTCCGTTTACTTCCACCACATCAGGTATACCATCATTATCGCTGTCCAGGTCTAAATAGTTAGGAATACCATCGCCATCAAAATCTATATTTCCCAAACCATTGCCCGAACCCTGCACGCCGGTATTATTCGCATCCACATTTTGTGAAAGTCCGTCATTATCGGTATCGGTATAGTTATCAATAACGCCATTGCCGTTTGTATCCACGCCATACGATTCCACCACATCAGGTATACCGTCGTTATCACTATCCAGGTCAAACTGGTTAGGAATACCATCCAGGTCTTTATCAGAATTGTCGTTTACACCATCGCCGTTTGCATCAACAAATGCGATCCAGTAGCCGGTATCATAAAAGTTAGGAATGCCGTCGTTATCTGCATCTGCGCCCCAGTCGAAATTATCATTCACCCCATCGAAGTTGTTATCTACATAACCGGGGTAAAGCGGGTCTTTCCAGTTTGGAATGCCATTACTGTTATGATCCTGCAATGCAAGTACATTGTTAAACTCCACATAATCGGGTATGCCGTCATTATCATCATCAATATCCGGGCAGCCTGTTATTATCACAGAAATCCGGGCTGTATCGGAACAGCCTGGCCCGCTTGTATAATAAGCATAGTAAACACCCGAAGTGGTTACCGGTGCATATTGATTATACACGTTGGCGGGTATGAACGGCATGGCCGAATAAAATGTATAACCGGCATACCGTGCATAAGGGAGCGTAACGGTGAATGTATTACATTGATTTACGAGTACCGTATCTTTTGGAACAAAGCAGGGTCCCGACAGGGGATGAATAACCGGCCCCTGTGTGATACAACCTGCCGTGTTCACACCACTGGAATCGAAAAGTATATTTCCGGATAATTTACCGCCGTAATTTATTCGTGCACTGTTTCGCAATGAACCAACGCAACTAACGATCTGGCAGGAAGAGGCCGATACCACTTTAAAATCAACAGTGCTGCTTACACCCGGACCTATCCTTCCACCCGCTGCCGCTGTGGCGCCCACGCCAATACGAAAAACGATCCGGTTATTGGCAAAATCATATTCAGCCTGGTCGTCTCCGGCCGCATCGGTTCTGGCAACACCGCCTATCCGTATACTGCCCGGCACAAAAGCGGTTCCGGTTGGCAGGTTATCTATAATGATCGTATTTACACTCGAGTCGTTACCCTGGTTGGTATAATTGATATTATACCGCAAACTGTCACCTGGTAAAAATGCTCCGCCGTTAAGATCGGTGGCTGTTTTATCAAAAGCGAATGTTGGGTTGTATTGAGATATCGATGTGGTTAACACATGAACAAAGTAATTCTCACTGGGTGATGAAAAACGTACGGTGGCAGATGTTTGATTATTTGATAACTGTGCATTACCCACATTCGGCAGGTCAAAAATAGGCGCATCATAACCCACTGTGTTCTGGAATGCCGGGTTTCTTGTTGCCACAACAACGCCTTTATAAGAGATCTTACTGTTCCAGGCATCAGCTGCACCATTGAGCGGTACAGCAACATTTGCCAGGTCATAAAATGCAGGAGCTCCGTTCTGCCTGAATGCAAATGAGTCGCTGCTGGTCCGGTCGCCGTCATAAACAACGGCACCCAGTTCACAACTAACGGGGCCCGATGGCGGCGTTAAAAACCCTGATATAGGAACATCCACGGCCGGATCGCCGAGGTTGATGATCACAGCTCCGTCAAAAACGGTAAGGTTACGGGGTTGAAATGTTGGGTTTGAAAAAGCAATTACAATGGTCCATCCGCCACAGGCATTGCCATGACCGATCGGTGCCACCACATCTGCCACGGTATATGTTCCATTGGCATTTGCTGCGTTGACCAATGAAGTAATATCTGCAAAGCATAGGTAACCGGTATGGTTAAACCCTGCTGTTGACCATGCAAGGCTATGCCTGTTTGTTTGTGTGGATGTTACCGTTTGATAATTGGCTGCTCCCGGTATTTTTAATTTTACTGTATTAAAACCGGCTGTTACCCAGGTACTGTCGGTTCCTGAAATACCCTGGTCGGCACCCCAATATAAGCCTGCAAACAAAACCTGTGAACAGGAAGGAATAGTAAGATCTGCTGAAGAAGAATTTTTTGTTCCGGCATAATCAATGCCCAGCACCTGCATGTCAAAGGTCATGTCTACCGAATT
>DAOQRQ010000226.1:0-5293 GCA_035355815.1 Ferruginibacter sp.
ATTTTGCCTTGGCCTGTATAAAATCATATTCGCCCGAAATGGCATGGTATGTTTTAAGCAGGGATGAATAAACACTAAGGTCCTGGGTAAGTTTTCGCAGGATGCGGTATACTTCTTTCCGTTCGCCATTCTCTAAAGAAAAGATGGTATTGTTCAGTTCCGTTGTTTCTTCGGGTTCAATGAACGAAGTACGGCGGCTGTCGCTTTCGCCATGAAGAATACCTTTTATCATCCGCTTCTGTTCGGCAAAAACAGCCAGCACCCTGCGGCCGTTCATGAAACTTTCTTCAATATCGGCCAGGTATCCCTGTTTGTTCAGTTTACCAACGATCTTTTCAAAAACACGGCGAAGTTCATTCCGTTTGCGGTACAGGCTCATCCGGATATTGGCCAGTTCTTCGCTGGCGCTGTCTTTCACCTGCCCGGTCTCATCCAGTATCTCATCGATCATCTCAATCACAAGCTTTTCATAATAGGCATCGCTGGTTACTTTTGCCATGGCCGGGTAAGCTGTTCTCCGTTCGTTATCAAACCAACGGAAGATATTATTGGCGTTATCCGTCAGCCGCCTGATCAGTAAAAACTGTTCGCCGCTTAAAACAGCGCCGGGGATACCGAGCAATTTTAACTCCTTATGAAGGTTATGGGTAAAATCGTTGGGGAAATGCTGCCCGCTCTGCCGGATCAGTTTAAATTCATTGGTCTGCTGCAGTTCGGTGATGATGAATTCCTTTTTGGTATGGATGCGGAGATTATCTGCTTTTTCTTTTGCATACTCCGTACGGCAATGCTGGGCCAGTAAGGTCTTTACCTTTTCATATTCCAGTTGCACCAGGGCCGATTCGGGAAAAAATTTCATTGCCTGTTCTCCTCAAGTAGGATTTTTAAATTAAAGAAGGCAAAGGTACTTGCTTATTCTTTATTCTTCAGCGCTTCAACCTGTAATTCTTCCCACGCTGTTGTTCCATCCTTCTCTCTTTTAAAAACCAATTCATTGCTGCTGAGGATAACGATTTCGGCAGTGGTATAAACCGTGCAGCCTTCCATTAAATGTCCGCCGGTGGTTTTGCCTGTGCTGTCGCTGATGCTGATGTGCAGGTGAGAGCCGTTGACCGAAACAGTTCCGGTTAGACTGACAATTTCAAAATGCCCGCTGTCGACGCTGCCGTTCGTTTGATTGGCAAACCTTATTTTGTAGTTTGTCAGGCTGCCGACACAGGTGCTGATCCACCCGGCTTTAATTTGCTTTTTGTTCACCAGTTCCTGGATGGCTGCTTTCAGGTCCTGGCCCGGCTTCAGGCGAAAAGCATGTGCAGTGATATTTTGCATAGCAGGTTTTTGTTGACAGGAAAATAAGGTTGCTGCTACTAAAATAACAAAACAGAATCTCATTGTGATTGATTTAAGTGGAAAACTGAACCACCTAGGCACATAGAAGAAACAGGTGAAGTTACATAGACTATTTTCTTTCTATTGTGTGCTATGTTCCTATATGGTTCAAATGGGTAGCTGTGTTAAACTTTTGTTGCAATAACTTGTTATCCGATCTGTGCCGGTTAACTTTACGTAAGTAAGTGAAAAAATCTCAACCATGTTAAAAGTTTTATTCATTTCCATCATCAGCTTTGCGGGGTTAACCTCCTGCGCACAAAAAGACAAAGCAAACAAAATAAAAAAGGAGAATACAGTGACTACTACATCAAACATGCATTTAGACACCGCCACTTTTGGCACTGGCTGCTTCTGGTGTACCGAAGCCATTTTTCAGCAACTGGAAGGGGTTGAAAAAGTTACCAGCGGCTACAGCGGCGGTACGGTCGTTAATCCCACGTATGAACAGGTTTGCAGCAAAACAACCGGTCATGCCGAATGCCTGAACATTTTATACGATCCTAAAAAAATAAGTTTTGATGAACTGCTGGAGATCTTCTGGCAAACGCACGACCCTACGACCTTAAACCGGCAGGGCGCCGATGCCGGGCCGCAATACCGCAGCGTTGTTTTTTATCATAACGAAGAGCAACGGGCAAAAACGGCAAAGTATAAGGCAGAACTGGATAAAAGCGGTGCCTTTGCCAACCCGATCGTAACCACGCTGGAGCCGTTCACCGTATTTTACCCGGCTGAAGAATATCACCAGAATTATTACCGCAATAATACCAGCCAGGGTTATTGCCAGTTTGTGATAAGGCCGAAGCTGGAGAAGTTTGAGAAAGTGTTCAAGAACAAGCTTAAGAAGCATTGATACGGATAAGTTCGCCACGAATTACACGAATCTTCACTAATGAAATTCTCAATTCGTGTTCATTCGTGTAATCAGTGGCTATTTTTTTCTGGCCACGAATTATACGGATCTTCACTAATGAAGTTCTCAATTCGTGTTTATTCGTGTAATTCGTGGCCAGTCAATCAGCCCTATTTCTTTTTTTCCTTTTCAGGCATTGGCGATCCTTTGTGGCAGGTATAACAGGTTACCGCCTGCACTTCGCCGGCTTTTATGTCTTCGTTGAAGTGAAAATATTTTTCATTGATCTCCGCCGTCATCCGCATCATGTTGCGGGTGATCTCTTTTTCGGGTTTGTCATCTTTATGCCAGATCATCGTGTCGGCTTTCTTATCATGCACATGGCAGTAATCACAATTCACCTTCAGACTGGCAGAATAAAGATCCATGAGCTTGCCCAGTGAATCTTCGGTTATATTCTTTGGCAAGACCTGCAGGTTCTTAAACCGATCCACTTTAGGTTGCTTAACGGCAGCAATGCCAGTGAAAACGATCAATGCCAGTGCGCCGATCACTTTTAGTTTTTTTAACGATAGCATGGTTATAGTTTTTTAGTTCTTCTTAATTCAAGCAGGTTTAAACTGTTGGGATAAAAGTCACGGATGTTTTTATGAACCAGGTGAATGGCCATATCGTACCATAAAGGTACTACCGGTGCATCATTGATGATCATACAGTCCATCTGCTGGTAAAGCCGGTAACGCAGCGAATCATTCTTCTCTGAAAGAGCGCTTTCATACAACTGGTCAAAGGCCGGGTTCTTATACCGGGTATAGTTTGGCGGCGCCGGGTTCTTGCTGTAAAACACACTCAAATAATTTTCTGCATCCGGGTAATCGGCTATCCAGCTTCCCCGGAAGAACAATGCCTGCGATTTGGATGTTTGCTCCATAAGTAAACTTTTCTGGATCACTTCTACGTCTATTTTTATGCCAACCTGCAACAGTTCATTGGCAATATAGGTACCCAGGTCGCCGTAAATGGGAATTGTTAAAAGTTTTATTGCAGGCAGGTTCTTTCCTTCCGGGAAACCTGCTTCTGCTAAAAGCTGTTTTGCTTTGCTTACATCATACTGGTATCCTTTAACATCAACCGGGTTAAAAGAAGGGAGGCCTGCCGGAACAAAACCACTTTCAGCCGCAATGCCGATGCTGTTTCGCAGGTACAGCATCATCTTCTTACGGTTGAAACCATAGTTTATCGCCTGTCGGATCTTCTGCAAACGCAAGGGGGAATTTTTAACAAGTTCATTATTTCCATCCACCAAAATGCCCAGGTATTCAATATTGAGATAAGGGTGTTTCTGCAATTCAATTCTGTCTACCCATGTTTTTTTCAGGTTGCCGGTCTTCGTCAGCACTTCATCTTTAAAAGACGGATCGATGTCATCAATAAAATCCAGCCTGTCTTGCTGAAATTCCAGGAACTCGGTTGCCTTGCTGTCGTAGAACGAAACTTTGATCCCATCCAAATAAGGTAATGAGTTGCCTGCTGCATCTTTTTCAAAATACTGTTCATTCTTTCGTAAGATCAGCGCCTGCCCTTCTTCCCAGGCTACAAACCGGAATGGGCCGGTGCCCACCGGGTGGCGGCGGAAATCGGTTTTATATCTTTCCACTGCTTCCCGGGGAATAACAGAACAATACTGCATACTTAATATTCCAAGAATGGATTGAAAGGGCCGGGTAAGTGTTAGTTGAAATATGCTGTCGTTAACCGCTTTGAATCCATTTGCTGAATCCACCCGGTTATTGAATATCCAGGCGCCCGGACTTGCCGTGCTTTTATCAACGATCCGTTTAAAACTGTATTCCACATCATGAGCAGTCAGTCTTCTTCCCTTACCCGCAGTAAAGCAGGCATCATTGGTAAAAGAAACATCACCCCGCAGGTAAAAAGTAAAAACCAGGTTATCCTCAGAGATCGTCCATCGTTTGGCCAGCGAGGGCTTCATCTGCATATTGCTGTCGATCTCAACCAATGTATTGTAAAGCTGGTGTACTGCCCACATCACCTGTTTGTTCTTGGCAAAGGCCGGGTCAAGGGAGGCCAGCCCGCTGCTTTCGTTGTAGCGGAATATCTTTTTATCTGGATGTTGATGAGAAGTGCAGGCGAACAAGAAGACGGAGAGAAAGATACAGGATGCAAGATGCCGGATACGGGATACAAGATACAGGATGCAGGATGCTCGATACGGGGTGCTAAATCCCTGATCTTGCAACCTGTATCCCGTATCCTGGTATTTATTTTTTGAACGGTGCATCTGTAATTGGAAAGAAAACTAAATTAGCACTTATATACAAATACACATGAAACAACTTGTTAAGGCTTTCTTCATTCTTACTTCTTCCTTTTTAATTTTTAATTGTGCTCAAGCCCAGTTATCACATCAGAAAAAAACATTCACCCATGCCGATACCTTACGGGGTACATATGGCCCGTCGAGGGGTTGGTGGAATGTATTGAAGTATGACCTGCATGTTAAGTTCAATATCCCGGATAGTACCATCAGCGGGTATAACATCATTCAATTTAAAACCTTGAAAAAAGGCGAACTGATGCAAATTGATCTGCAGGAGCCAATGATACTTGACGAGGTAAAACTGGGGCAAACAAAAATCACTGCTGTTAAAAAAGAAGGTAATGCTTACTTATTTGCCTTGCCCGACCTCAAACCTCAAACTACAAACTATATAACTGTTTCTTATCATGGCAAGCCCCGTATTGCCCGCCGCCCGCCATGGGATGGCGGACTGATCTGGCGGAAAAGTAAAGACGGCAGTCCCTGGGTAAGCATTGCCTGCCAGGGCCTGGGCGCCAGCGTATGGTATCCCTGTAAAGATCACCAGGCCGATGAGCCCGACAGCGCCGAAATGCATATCACCATTCCAGATACTTTATCGTGCGTGGGCAATGGAAGATTCCGTGGTAAAATAAATAACGGCGACGGAACAACAACCTACGATTGGGCCGTAACAAACCCCATCAACAGTTATAACCTCATTCCGT
>DAOQRQ010000227.1:0-5288 GCA_035355815.1 Ferruginibacter sp.
GCTGGCATAAATTCCGCACGCTCGATAATCCACATGGTATTCTCTTTAACCCGGTAAGTATCGCCAAAGCAATCCATACTTATATTATCAATAAAGAGTATAAAGCGGAAGAACTTTTTTATCACCATGAGCTCTGGGGTAGCTGGGATCATCATACCAGGTCCTCTTCACCGGAACAGGCCATAAGCCTCGAAATGATCAATGAATCGCAGCAAAAGGCTCACCGGTTTCTCAAAAATGCCAACTGGTTGCTATTAACCCTTGGTTCTGCATTTGTTTATGAACTGGAAGACAAGCGGGTGGTAGCAAATTGCCACAAAGTACCGGCTGATAAATTCAATAAACGATTGTTGAAAGATGCGGAAGTAGTTGCCGTAATGCAGGATATGATAAATGAACTTCAACAGTTTAACCCCACTTTAAATATTATTTTCACCATCAGCCCGGTGCGGCACCTGCGGGATGGGTTTGTGGAAAATAACCGGAGCAAAGCAACGCTGATACATGCCGTTCATCAGTTGCTGGAAAGAAACGGTTCCTGTTTTTATTTTCCTGCCTATGAACTCATCATCGATGACCTGCGTGACTATCGCTTTTATGCCGAAGATATGGTTCATCCCAACTATGCCGCCACCAATTATGTGTGGGAAAAATTCATCACAGCCTGTATTGATGAACCATCGCAGCAACTGATGAAAGAGATAGCCGTGATCGTTGCAGCCAGGAACCACAGGCCTTTTAATCCCACATCCGGTCAGCATAAAAAATTCCTGCAAACAAACCTGGAGAAAGTAAAAAAACTGGCAGCAGAACATCCCTATATCGATTTTAAAGAAGAAGCAGCATTTTTTGAACAGCAATAATCTTTTTGCTGCAAATGCATGTATGAAAAAAATATTCTCCGTATTCTTCCTGCTTATTTCCATTGGCAGCTTTGCTCAAAAAGCCTACCGGCATACCCCGGTATTGCAGAAAGGCTGGTATATCAGTTTGAATCCGCACTCTTTTCTGGAACCCGAACACGGCGCTGTTGGTTTGGGCATCGGCTGCCGCATCAGCAAAAGAGTAGAGCTATGGACGGAACTGAATTACCTGTACCGGGGCTTTGCCTGGGAAGGGGATGGCCCCCGGCGACTGCAAGGAGTACGCAATATCACATCGCTGAAATATTATTACAACAACAAGCACGGTTTTTTTGTGGGAGCCGAATTCAGGGTAAAGAACTATTCATTTACAGATGAGAATACGTTCATTAACAAACAAACCAACGATACGCTTTCCGGGCTTCAGTATACAGCCGCTCATACATTGATAGGCGGAGGCATATTCTGGGGCAAACGTTTTAAACTAACCGCCAACGGCAAATTTGAACTGGAAGGCAACCTCGGTATCGGCGTAAAGCAAAGAATAATAAAGCGGAAAGGTACTCCGGAAGGCTATTCGGTAATCGAATATTTTAATGTACACAGGATAAATCCTGTACCGGATAATGATATTGAACAGGCCCTGCCTTACTTTCCGGCTATCGTGCGGTTCATCTATCATTTATAGATCAATGGATGCGGTCGCCTCTTAGTTCCATCTCTTTCATGATCTCTTTTTCATACTTCAGCCACTCGGCCCATCTTTTTCTTACGGTCTTCTTGTCAATGTAATGTTCGGCCAGGTTAATGAAAAGGGTATAGTGCCCGGCCTCGCTTTCCATAAAACGGCGGTAAAAATTACGCAGGTATTTATCATCCAGTCCTTCACTCAGTCTTTTAAAACGTTCGCAGCTTCTTGCTTCTATCAATGCCATGGTAAGCATCTGGTCAAGAAAACGGTCATCGGGATGCCCGCCCTTTCGTTGAAACTCCAGCAGTTTGTTTACATATATATCTTTCCGCTGTTTGCCCAGCTGCAGTTTCCGTTTATGCAGTTCGGCCAGTACCTGCCTGAAATGTCCCCATTCTTCGGTAACGATGGGACTTAGTTCTTTTACCATTTTTTCTTTATCGGAATACCGTTGTATGAGGCTGATGCAGGTGGTTGCCGCTTTTTGTTCGCAGTAGGCATGGTCGGTCAGTATCTCTTCCAGCTGCAGTTCGGTAAGATCTACCCACCGGGGGTCGGTTGGTAATTTGAGGCCCAGTATGTTCTTTGTGTCAATGCTAAGTTCTTCCATAGTGCAAAAATAAAGTTGCCCCGTTAACGGGGCAACTTTTTACTTAAAACCTCGAAACCACTAAAAGATTGGTCGGTACAAAGATGAAGCCTGTAAAATTACTCAGCAATACCACTTTAGTAGTATATGACTAGGGTTGTTTGGTCACAGAAAAAACCGCTTCGCCTGTTATATCCGGACTTAATCCTACCGTGCCTGCCATAATATTAGAAGTGCTGCTGTATTTTGCCGACATGGCGTAGATGGCGCTGGATCCCACGTAACTATAGCTGGCTTTTACACTGTCTGCCACCAGCATCCACGTACCGTTGGCTATATCCGGGGTAAGCGAATTATTTGCATGTACCACCAAAGCGCCTCCCGATTTAAAAGTGAGGGCAAAATAATTGACCGGCCCGCCTGCGCCATTATTATAGGTTCCCACCCATTTCCCGTCTAAACTTACACTGCCAGAGGTGGTTGATTGGGAATCTGATTTGCTGCAGGAAACTGCAAAGATCGTTGCCGTTAATGCAAGCAATGGAAGAAATAGTTTCTTTTTCATAGTCTTTGTCATTTAGTAAGTGAAAGATCCGGATGTCGGGATTCTATTGGCAAACATCATACCACCGGCAGGTATAACAGGCTGTTTTAACAAAGGGGTGTACAACTAGTAAGGCCTTATTGGCAACATTATACAGGAATACGTTAGTTTTTAGTATTTTACAGCAAATAATATTCTTCTATGAGAATTGTTCCCTTTGTGATCAGCGCTGTGGTAACCACCGGCCTGGTTTATGCATTAAACGTTAGCTGGAAATTAGGAGGAAAAGATGCGCCGCCTTTCGGAACATTCTTAAGTCCGCAGCACGGCTTCTGGCAAAATGCTGAACCGGTGAATGAAGATATTTCTGCCGGTCTTAAATTCCCGCAATTGGCCGGTAAAGTGGATGTGTATTTTGACGATCGCCTGGTGCCGCACATTTTTGCCGAGCAGGAAAACGATGCCTACTTTGTTCAGGGTTTCCTGCACGCCAAATTCCGTTTGTGGCAAATGGAACTGCAGACATTTGCAGCAGGAGGAAGGGCCAGTGAAATTCTTGGCGCAAAAGGACTGGAACACGACCGGGAATTCAGAAGGCTGGGAATGGTTTATGCCGCCGAGATCGCTTTACAGGAAATGGAAAAGGATCCTGTCATTAACGCACAATGCGATGCCTATACCAATGGCGTGAATGCATATATAGAAACACTTACCGAAAGCAGCCTGCCACTGGAATATAAACTGATCGGGTATAAACCGGAGAAATGGACGAAGCTGAAGACCTGCCTGTTCTTAAAGTATATGAGTTACGACCTGGCCGCCAGGGATGATGACTTTGAGATGACGAATGTAAAAAGTTATTTCAGCACCGGTGATTTTACAAAACTGTTTCCTTCATTACAGGATTCACTGGATCCCATTATTCCCAAAGGAACTCCCTTTGAAAAACAAAAAGTATTTCCGGTGGCGCCTGTTGGGGCCGATTCTGTTTATATGAATAACAAAGACCTGGCCGCAGTTGAAACCAGCAAACCCGACCGGGATAACGGCAGCAACAACTGGGCGGTGGCCGGCAGTAAAACAAAAAGCGGCGCACCCATTTTATGCAACGATCCTCACCTGGGATTAAATCTTCCATCGCTATGGTACGAAGTACAGATATCAACACCCACATTCAATGCGTATGGTGTTAGTTTTCCCGGGGCGCCCGGTGTTATCATCGGGTTTAATGATGACTGCGCTTTTGGGTTTACCAATGGCGGTCGTGACGTACGGGATTACTACGAAATAAAATTCAAAGACGATAGCCGGCAGGAATATTCATTCAATGGCCAGTGGCAGAAAACAAAATTCAGGGTAGATACCATTAAGATAAAAGGAGCAAAGGATTTTATTGATTCTGTGGCATACGTGCAGTTAGGGAACGACTGGTGCCCGGTTATGTTTGATAAGTCCTTCAGCGGTGGCAGAAGCACCAACAATAAATACTATGCCGTTCGCTGGAAAGCGCATGATGCCAGCAATGAACTCCGCATATTCAACATGCTGAACCATGCAAAGAATTATGCCGATTACCAGGCAGCCGTTACCAACCTGCATACGCCCGGGCAGAATTGTGTGTTTGCCTGCAAAACCGGTGACATCGCCATACGCACACAAGGCGAGTGGCCTGCCAAATGGAAAGGCCAGGGCGATTTTGTAATGCCGGGCACCGACACCGGTTATTTATGGCAGGGTATGATACCGCAGGATGAAGTGCCTTTTCAATACAATCCTGAAAGAGGTTTTGTAAGCAGCGCCAACCAAAAACCGGTTGACGACAGTACCTATCATTATTACCTGGGAAGGGATTACCCGCTTTACCGCGGCATCGCCATTAACAGGCGGTTGAGTGCCATGAGCAATATCACCCCGCAGGATATGATGGCGCTGCAAACAGATAACCTGGACATGAGTGCTGTAATGATGAAGCCCCTCATCATTGCCAATATGAAAGAAAGTGAACTGGATGCAGCAGGCAAAAAATATTATGAGATGTTTAAAATGTGGGATTCAAGGAATGAAGTGGGATCAAAAGGCCCCACCGTTTTTGAAAACTTCTGGAAGAACTTTGAGAAAGTGGTGTTTGATGATGAATATGCCAATGCACCCAAAGTAAATATCCGGCCCTTTGTAAGTACCTTGGTAGAAGGCGTATTAAAAGATTCTGCCTATAAATTCCTGGATGATATTTCCACGCCGCAAACAGAAACACTGGCAGATAATATTACCGCAGCGTTTAAGAAAGCGGTGCCGCAATTGCAGAAACTGGAAGCAGAAGGAAAACTGGAATGGGAAAAATATAAAGCCACCCGTGTTAATCACCTGGCAAAGCTGGCGCCGTTCAGCCGGATGAATTTACCCATTGGCGGCGGAACACAATGCATCAATGCTACCAAGGCAGACCATGGCCCAAGCTGGAGAATGGTAGTAAGTCTTACCGCAAAAACGGAAGCCTATGGGGTTTATCCCGGCGGACAAAGCGGTAACCCCGGCAGTAAATACTACGATAGTTTTGTAGATCAATGCGCAGCCGGAAAATATTATTCGCTGTGGATGATG